>NZ_JBEPSG010000015.1:0-86459 GCF_040548715.1 Stenotrophomonas sp. 2694 | reverse complement strand
GGGGGGGGGGGGGGGGGCGCCCCTACATCCGGCGCGGGGGCGGGGGCCCCCCCCCCCCCCCCCCCCCCCCCCCCCCCCCCCCCCCCCCCACCCCGCCTTCGACAGTTTCCTGCGATCTGTCAAACGGCTCTTGGGGGATTTCGATATCTGAGAGATTTCATCCACGCATGGCGTGGATCTACTGCAGATCGCGACGATCTGTCGAAGGCGGGGCACTGTGGGTTTGCGGGGTGTGAGCGGCATGGATGCCGCGACCAAGCCCCCATGGACGGGTTTACGGCGTCCCCGCAAACCCACAGTGCCCCGCCATCCCACGGAATGCCGGCTGTTGCTGTTGCTGTTGCTGTTGCCCTGGCCTCTGCGGGTGCAGGGCGCAGCCCTGCCAGAACAACCCCTTGATTTCGGGACAATCACCCCTACCCCTTGGCGAGGCCGCACGCGCTTGCGCGGCACCGCACATGGAGCCCTACCCGATGACCGAGACGACCCAGACCGAAACCCTTGGCTTCCAGACCGAAGTCAAGCAGCTGCTGCAGCTGATGATCCACTCGCTGTACTCCAACAAGGAGATCTTCCTCCGCGAGCTGGTCTCCAATGCCGCCGACGCCGCCGACAAGCTGCGCTTCGAAGCCCTGACCCAGCCTGAGCTGCTGGAAGGCGACAGCGAGCTGCGCGTGCGCGTCAGCTTCGATCCGGCCGCCCACACCATCACCATCGAAGACAACGGCATCGGCATGAGCCGCGCCGATGCCATCACCCACCTCGGCACCATCGCCAAGTCCGGCACCGGCGACTTCCTGCGCCAGCTGTCAGGCGACCAGAAGAAGGACTCGCAGCTGATCGGCCAGTTCGGCGTCGGCTTCTACAGCGCCTTCATCGTCGCCGACGAAGTGGAAGTCACTTCGCGCCGCGCAGGCCTGGCCGCCAATGAAGGCGTGCGCTGGACCTCGCGTGGCGAAGGCGATTTCGATGTCGCCACCATCGACAAGGCCGAGCGCGGCACCCGCATCGTCCTGCACCTGAAGGACGGCGAGCACGACTTCGCCGACGGCTGGCGCCTGCGCAGCATCCTCAAGAAGTACTCCGACCACATCGGCCTGCCGATCCAGATGCCCAAGGAAGGCGGCGAAGAAGGCGCCGCGATCGAGTGGGAAACCGTCAACCGCGCCAGCGCGCTGTGGACCCGCCCGCGCACCGAGATCAGCGATGCGGAGTACACCGAGTTCTACAAGCATGTCGCCCACGACCACAGCGACCCGCTGGCGTGGAGCCACAACAAGGTCGAAGGCAAGCTGGAGTACACCTCGCTGCTGTACGTGCCGGGCCGCGCGCCGTTCGACCTGTACCACCGCGATGCGCCCAAGGGCCTGAAGCTGTACGTGCAGCGCGTGTTCGTGATGGACCAGGCCGAGCAGTTCCTGCCGCTGTACCTGCGCTTCATCAAGGGCGTGGTCGATTCCAACGACCTGTCGCTGAATGTCTCGCGCGAGATCCTGCAGTCCGGCCCGGTCATCGATTCGATGAAGGCCGCGCTGACCAAGCGTTCGCTGGACATGCTGGAGAAGCTGTCCAGCGACAAGCCCGAGCAGTACGCCACGTTCTGGAAGGAATTCGGCCAGGTGCTGAAGGAAGGCCCGGCCGAGGACTACAACAACCGTGAGAAGGTCGCCGGCCTGCTGCGCTTCGCTTCCACCCGTGGCGAGGCCGATGCGCAGACCGTCTCGTTGGCCGACTACATCGGCCGCATGGCCGAAGGCCAGGACAAGATCTATTACCTGACCGGCGAGAGCTACAGCCAGGTGCGCAACAGCCCGCACCTGGAAGTGTTCCGCAAGAAGGGCATCGAAGTCCTGCTGCTGACCGATCGCATCGACGAGTGGCTGATGGGCTACCTGACCGATTTCGACGGCAAGGGCTTCGTCGACATCGCCCGCGGCGACCTCGACCTGGGCGCGCTGGAGAGCGAAGCGGACAAGCAGGAGCAGGAAGCCGCAGCGAAGGAGAAGCAGGGCCTGGTCGAACGCCTGAAGAACGTGCTCGGCGATGACGTGGCCGAAGTGCGCGTGTCGCACCGCCTGACCGATTCGCCGGCGGTGCTGGCCATCGGCGAACAGGACCTGGGCCTGCAGATGCGCCAGATCCTGGAAGCCAGCGGCCAGAAGGTGCCCGACAGCAAGCCGGTGCTGGAGATCAACCCGGGTCATCCGCTGATCGCCAAGCTGGATGCCGAAGCCGATGGCGCACGTTTCGACGACCTGGGCCGGGTGCTGTTCGACCAAGCCGCACTGGCCGCCGGCGACAGCCTGAAGGACCCGGGTGCCTATGTGGCCCGTCTGAACAAGCTGCTGCTGGAGCTGTCGGCCTGACCGATGCCGGGATCGCCCAGCCTGGTGGTGCCAACCTCGGTTGGCACCGCCATTGCCCCGGTAGATGCCAACCTTGGTTGGCGCTGCTGTTGGCCTGGTAGATGCCAACCTTGGTTGGCGCTTGAAAAGCTGCCGAGCAGGGCTTGACTGCAAAAGCGTGCCAACCAAGGTTGGCACCTACCAGAGCAGGTCGGATCAGACCCGTCCCGGAGCCGGTCGGATCAGGCCTGCCGATCCAGCAGCGAGCCCAGCATCTGGTCCTCGCGGCGGATCAGCGCGGCATTGGCAGCGAAGGCCACCACCTCGGCCTTGGCAGCCAACAGGTCGCCCAGCGGTGCAGTCGGATCGGTGTCGCCATGGGACGTCACGCGGGTGTCCACCCCGCCCTGCGCTGCGGCATCGCGCTGCAGCTGCAGTCGTGGCGCATCCGGGGTCGCCAGGTTGGCCACATTGTGCGCGGCCACCTGCACGCCCTGCTGGGCCGCACGCATCCCGCTGAGCGCAACACCTGTCACATCGTTCATCGGGGCGGTCTCCCAGGCCACCCAACGCAGCCCTCCGGACCGGTTAACGGCCGCGTAGCTGCGACCTTGAGTCCACGCCGGCCATACAGGCCCGGGTGGTAGCATATCCCTCTGATTTCAGCGCCTTTTGCCAATGCTCAGTTTTTTCCGCCGCAAGAAGCCCCAGGACGCCGCCACACCGGACGCGCCCAAGACCCAGCACTACTCGGCTGAAGAGCTGGCGGCGGCATTCCCGTCGGCCGCGCCACCCGAGCAGGCCCCGGCCGCACCGGTAGCCCCGCCGATGGTGGAAGCGCCTGTGCCAGCTGCCACGCCCGAGGTCGTTGCGCCCGCAACGTCAACCGCGCCGGCCCCGCAAGCAACACTGCAGACGGCGCAGGAAACCATCCCCGAAGCCGCGCCCGCCCGCGTGCTGGCGCCGGAGAACTTCGAAGCCGAAGCGGCTGCCGCCGCCGCGGTGCTCGCCCCGCTGGCCCCGGTCATCCCGGCGCAGGAACCAGCCGCCCCCGCCGCCGACCTGCCGGTACTGGTCGATGCCCCGGCTGCTGCGGCGGGCAAGCCCGGCTGGCGCGAGCGCCTGCGAAACAGTGCGTTCGCCCGCAGTTTCGGTGGCCTGTTCTCGCGCAACCCCAAGCTCGATGACGATCTGCTGGACGAGATCGAGACCGCGCTGCTGACCGCCGACGTTGGCGTTGCCGCCACCACCGACCTGATCGCCGACCTGCGCAAGCGCATGAAGGCACGCGAGTTCATCGATGCCAATGCCCTGCTGGCGGCACTGCGCGCGGACCTGATCGCGATCCTGCAGCCGGTATCCAAGCCGCTGATCATCGACCGCAACGCCAAGCCCTTCGTGGTGCTGACCGTGGGCGTCAACGGCGTCGGCAAGACCACCACCATCGGCAAGCTGGCCAAGCGTTTCAAGGACGAGGGCCACAGCCTGATGTTGGCCGCTGGCGATACCTTCCGCGCCGCCGCCGTCGCCCAGCTGCAGATCTGGGGCGAGCGCAACGGCGTGGCCGTGGTCGCGCAGGGGCAGAACGCTGATGCCGCCTCGGTGGCCTACGATGCGCTGCAGGCCGGCAAGGCCCGCGGCACCTCGGTACTGATCGCCGATACCGCAGGCCGCCTGCACACCCAGTCCGGGCTGATGAACGAGCTGGGCAAGATCCGCCGCGTGCTCGGCAAGATCGACGAGAACGCGCCGCACGAAGTGCTGATGGTGATCGACGGCACCACCGGCCAGAACGCGCTTTCGCAGCTGCGCCAGTTCAATGCCGCGGTCAAGGTAACCGGCCTGGTGGTGACCAAGCTGGACGGTACCGCCAAGGGCGGCGTGGTGTTCGCGCTGGCCCGCGAGTTCGGCATTCCGATCCGTTTCGCTGGCATCGGCGAGCGCCCGGAGGACCTGCGCGTGTTCGATCCGGAAGCCTTCGTCGACGCCCTGTTGCCCGAAGCATTGGGCACTGCCTGACGCGCCCGCATCCATGCATGGCGTGGCTCTACTGCGACCCGGTAGAGCCACCCCATAGGTGACCGGCCGCTGCCGTAGTAGAGCCACCCCATGGGTGGCTGCCCCCTGGAGTACCGATGCCCCGCCAGCCGAACGCCAGCGCCACGTCCGCCCCTGAGCACGGCTTCGTTGCCCGCCTGCTGCACTGGTTCGACGGCCATGGCCGCCACGACCTGCCCTGGCAGCATCCGCGCAGCCCGTACCGGGTGTGGTTGTCGGAGATCATGCTGCAGCAGACCCAGGTGGCCACGGTCATTCCGTACTTCCACCGTTTCCTGCAGCACTTCCCCACCCTGCCCGACCTTGCCGCCGCCAGCAACGACGCGGTGATGGCGCAGTGGGCCGGCCTGGGCTACTACGCACGTGCACGCAATCTGCACGCGGCCGCCAAGCGCTGCGTCGTCGAGCACGGCGGCGACCTGCCGCGTGATTTCGATGCCCTGCACGACCTGCCCGGCATCGGCCGCAGCACCGCCGGCGCGATCCTCAGCCAGGCCTGGAACGACCCGTTCGCGATCCTCGATGGCAACGTCAAGCGCGTGCTCAGCCGCTATCACGGCGTCGAGGGCTTCCCTGGCCTGCCCGCCATCGAGAAGCAGCTGTGGGCCATCGCCGAAGCGCAGGTCGCCCAGGTGCCGGCTGGACGCATGGCCGACTACACCCAGGCGCAGATGGACCTCGGTGCCACGGTCTGCAGCCGGTCCAGACCGGCCTGCGTGATCTGTCCGCTGCAGGCCGATTGCGTGGCACGTCGCGAAGGCCGCACCGCCGAGCTGCCAACCGCAAAGCCAAGCAAGACGCTCCCCGAACGCGAGGCGGTGGCTTTGCTGCTGCGCGACAAGCAGCAGCGCGTACTGCTGCAGAAGCGGCCGGACACCGGCATCTGGGCACAGTTGTGGACGCTTCCGCAGGCCGAAGCGGGCAGCGAGCTGCAGGACTGGTTCGACGTCCACGTCGATGGTTCGCTGGAAGATGCCGAGGAACTGCCAGTGCTGCAGCACACCTTCAGCCACTACAAACTGCACCTGCAGGTATTGTCACGGCAGGTGCGCGGCCTGCGCGTGGAAGAACCCACGCTGCGCTGGGTTGGCGCCGCCGAACTGCCTGCACTGGGCTTGCCTGCGCCCATCCGCAAACTGCTTGAGGGCGCGCCCATCAAGAGCCCGAAGCGAACTTCCGCAAAATCCCGCAACCACGAGTGAGTGCCATGCCCCGAACCGTCTTCTGCCAGTACGAACAACGCGATGCCGAGGGCCTGGACTTCGTGCCTTACCCGGGCGAACTGGGCCAGCGTGTGTTCAACCACATCGGCAAGCCGGCGTGGACCGCATGGCTGGCACACCAGACCATGCTGATCAACGAGAACCGCCTTTCCCCGCGAAAGCCGGAGCATCGCGCCTTCCTGGAGACGGAACTGGTGAAGTTCCTGTTCGAGAAGGACGCGGAGAAGCCCGCCGGGTTCACCCCGGAAGCCTGACCTGCCGGTAGCGCCGGGCCATGCCCGGCGTCCAGCCATCCGCCGGGCATGGCCGGGCGCTACCGCCCTACTTCGCGGATTCCTCGCGCTCCTGCACCTGCGCCTGGCGCAGCTCCTGCTCGGAGGCGCGTAGCGCCTTCACGTCCAGCTTGCGTATGGTCTTGATGAAGCACGGCATGCGCGGGCCAGCGGTCGGGTCACGTACCAGCACCTTGTCGAACGGCGCCGAGACGCGGTTCATCCGGCTGGTCAGGCCGATGGCGGTCGCATACGGCAGATCCTGGCAGGGACCATTCAATTCCAGCAGGTAGGCCTCGCTCGGACGCGTCCAGACCGCCAGCGCACTGTCGCCCAGCTCGGTCCAGCCATTGAGGCTGCCGAAGAACTGCATGTCCTTCTGCGGTGCGCCGGCGTGGGCACGATACAGCTCCAGCTTCTCGGCACTGCCCAGGCGGCCGGTGGTGGCACAGCCAGCCAGAGCCAGGCACAGCCCGGCGATCAACAGTGGGGTCTTCATGGCCATCTCCACGGGGGAACTGTGCCGATCATGCACCCGCCGGGGTGGTGCCGGCGCAACGGCCGGCAGCCTGGTTCAGGCCCTGCATCGAATCCGGTAGTCGCCAACCTTGGTTGGCGCTTGGCCGGCCGCTCAGACGTCGGCGTGGGCCAGCGCGTGCAGGCGCCCTTCGCGCAGCTCCAGCACCCGGTCCAGACGCCGTGCCAGCGAGCGGTCATGGGTCACCAGCACCAGGCTGGTATGCCGCGCACGGTTGAGCTCCAGCATCAGCTCGAACACAGTCGCAGCCGTGCGGTCATCCAGGTTGCCGGTCGGCTCGTCGCCCAGCACGCAGGCCGGGTGATTGACCAACGCGCGCGCCACCGCAGCACGCTGGCGTTCGCCACCGGACAGTTCGCCGGGCTTGTGGTCCAGGCGATGGCCGAGGCCGACCGATTCCAGCAGCGCAGTCGCACGCGTGCTGGCCTCGGCCGCCGCGGTACCGGCCAGCATCACCGGCATCATCACGTTTTCCAGCGCGGTGAATTCCGGCAGCAGGTGGTGGAACTGGTAGACGAAACCCAGCGCCTGGTTGCGCAGCAGGCCGCGCGAGGTGTCCGACAGCGCCGACATGCGCTGGCCGGTGACATATACCTCGCCCGCAGTGGGCGTATCCAGCCCGCCCAGCAGGTGCAGCAGCGTGCTCTTGCCGGCACCGGAGGCACCGATGATCGCAACCGTCTCACCTGCAGTCACCGTCAGGTCCAGCCCGTCGAACACCGGTGTCTGCATGCGCCCTTCGGCGTAGGTCTTGCCCAGCCCTTCGGCACGGATCACTTCATCGCCGCGGTTGAAGACCTTATTCATAGCGCAGGGCCTCCGCCGGCTGGGTGCGTGCTGCCCGCCAGGCGGGATACAGAGTGGCCAGGAAGCTCATCAGCAGCGCGACCAGGGTGATCACCACGATGTCGCTGGTCTGCATGTCGGTCGGCAGGCCGGTGATGTAGTACACATCCTCCGGCAGCAGCTTGACGTTGAACACCGACTCGATGGCGCCGAGGATGCGTTCCAGGTTCAAGGTCAGGGTGATGCCGCCGATCAGGCCGGCAAGGGTGCCGAAGATGCCGATCAGCGAGCCCTGCACCATGAACACCTGCATCACCCCGCCCGGGGTCAGGCCGAGGGTGCGCAGGATCGCGATGTCGGCCTGCTTGTCGGTCACCAGCATCACCTGCGAGGACACCAGGTTGAACGCGCCCATGGCGATGATCAGCGAGAGCAGGATGCCCATCACCACTTTTTCCATGCGCAGCGAGTGGTACAGGTTGGCGTTCTGCTGGGTCCAGTCGCTGACCCGATAGGCACCGCCGAGGTTCTGCGCCAGGTCCACGCCCACCTCCAGCGAGCGGTCCATGTCATGCAGTTTCAGGCGCACGCCGGTGGCGCCATCGGAACGCAGTACGCGCTCCAGGTCTTTCATGTTGGCAAAACCCACACCGCGATCGACCTCGTTGTAACCGGCCTCGAAGATGCCGCTGACGGTGAAGCGCTTCATCCGCGGCACCGCGCCCGCTGGCGTGCCCTGCACTTCCGCGAAGGTCACCAGCACCTGGTCACCGACGTCCACGCCCAGCCAGACGGCCAGTTCCTTGCCCAGCAACAGGTTGAAGCTGCCCGGGGTCAGGCTGCCGTAGCTGCCCTTGGTGACCTTCTTGTCGATCACCGACACCTTCGGCTCCAGTGCCGGGTCGATGCCCTGGATGATCGCACCCTGCACGCGCGGGCCACTGATCATCGACTGGATCTCGATATACGGCGCAGCACCGGCCACGCGCGGATCCTTGTTGGCCACATCGACCACGCGCATCCAGTCCGGCATCGGTTCGCCGTCGCGGCTGATGGTGGTGTGCGCGGTCATCTGCAGCAGGCGGCTGCGGATTTCCTTCTGGAAACCGCTCATGACCGCCAATGTGGTGATCAGCACCGTCACCCCGAGCGCGATGCCCAGGATCGATGCCATCGAAATGAAGGAGATGAAGCCGTTGCGGCGCTTGGCGCGCAGATAGCGCAGGCCAATGGCCACGGGAATGGGTTTGAACATGCAGGCACGCCAGTCGATTCAGCCTATGGTGCCACCGACCGGGGCCGACGGGAAACGCTTCGTGCGGCCACGGCCAGTCGCAGTTCACGTCGTTGTGCGCGATCAAGCACGTCCGGCCAGAACAACAGGCGCCTGCGACGCCAGCCCTCGCGCCAGTGCAGCAACAGCCAGGGCCCGCGCACCACCAGCCGCGGCTCGGCAATATCGCCGCCGTCCAGCCGCAGCAGCTCTGGCAAGGGCGGCAGCTGCAGCACGACAGGGCGCCGCCGCAGGCGCCAAGCCAGCTCAGCCAGGCCAAGCGCCCAGACCCCGATCAACGCCGGAAGCAGATGCGCGGACGGCAGATCCGAAGCATGCAGCAGCCACGGTGCGGCCAGCAGTACCGCCAGCTGGGCGCCGGCCTGCAGCCGCGACGGGCGCCACTCAAGGCTTGAGGGCGAGGATCCTGTGCATGAGGGGGACGGCGTGTGCATGCGGGCAGGCCTCGTAGCCCATGAACCAGCGCCACAACTTATCGTCCTCGCAATCGAGCAGGAACAGGAAAACCTCGCGGTCTTCGGTCGGCGCACTGCTCCATTCGCGGTCCAGGTAGCGACCGAACAACTGGTCCAGTTCGCGCATGCCGCGCCGGCAGCGCCAGCGCAGCTTCTTCAGCAGAACATCTTCTTCCATCGTGTCTCTCCAGATACAGCAAAGCCACGCATGGCGTGGCTCTGCTGGGGTCATGCAACTACCCGGCACCGTATCAGGCGCGGCGTTCCATCATCAGCTTCTTGATCTCGGCGATCGCCAGCGCCGGGTTCAGGCCCTTCGGGCAGGTCCGGGCGCAGTTCATGATGGTGTGGCAGCGGTACAGCTTGAACGGATCTTCCAGATCGTCCAGGCGCGCACCGGTGTCCTCGTCGCGCGAATCGATGATCCAGCGGTAGGCCTGCAGCAGGATCGCCGGGCCCAGGTAACGCTCGCCGTTCCACCAGTAGCTCGGGCAGCTGGTCGAGCAGCACGCGCACAGGATGCACTCGTACAGGCCATCGAGCTTCTTGCGGTCTTCCGGCGACTGCAGGCGCTCACGGTCCGGCGGTGCCGGGGTCTGGGTGCGGATCCACGGCTTGATCGAGGCGTACTGCGCGTAGAAGTGGGTCAGGTCCGGAACCAGATCCTTGACCACGTTCATGTGCGGCAGCGGGTAGATCGGCACTTCCTTCTTGCCGCAGTCCGAGATGGCTCGGGTGCAGGCCAGGGTGTTGGTGCCGTCGATGTTCATCGCGCACGAACCACAGATGCCTTCGCGGCACGAGCGGCGGAAGGTCAGGGTCGGGTCGATCTCGTTCTTGATCTTGATCAGCGCGTCCAGGACCATCGGGCCGCAGGCGTCCAGATCGACGTCATAGGTGTCGGTGCGCGGATTGCTGTCGTCGTCCGGACTCCAGCGGTAGATCTTGAAGGTGCGCACGTTCTTGCCGCCGGTCTTGGCGGGGAAGTGCTTGCCCTTCGTGATCTTGGAATTCTTGGGGAGTGAAAACTCGGCCATGGCTGCTCTCGTTGGCTCAGGCGGCCCGCGCCCGAGGGCGCGGATTGCATGTTAGGCGGGGTCGGATCAGTACACGCGCGGCTTCGGCGGCACCACGGACACGTCATCAGTCAACGTGTACATGTGCACCGGACGGTAGTCGAAGCTGCACTTGCCCTTCTCGTCCACGCTGACCAGGGTGTGCTTCTGCCAATTGACGTCGTCGCGGTCCGGGAAGTCCTCGTGCGCGTGTGCGCCGCGGCTTTCCTTGCGCTGCTCGGCCGAGTTGATCGTCGCCACTGCATTCAGCAGCAGGTTGTTCAGCTCGTAGGTCTCGATCAGGTCCGAGTTCCAGACCAGCGAACGGTCGGAGACCTTCACGTCCTGGAACGAATCGAAGATCTTGTCCATCTTCTCGCAGCCTTCCTTCAGCGTCTGGCTGGTACGGAAGACCGCCGCGTCGGCCTGCATGGTGCGCTGCATGCGATCGCGGATGACCGAAGTCGGGGTATCGCCGTTGGCGTGACGCAGCTTGTCCAGCAGGCCCAGCGCCTTGTCGCAGGCGTCGGCCGGCAGGGTCTTGTGCGCCGCGCCCGGGGTGATCGTCGCCGCGCAACGGTTGGCCACCGCACGCCCGAACACCACCAGGTCCAGCAGCGAATTCGAACCCAGGCGGTTGGCACCGTGCACCGAAACGCAGGCCGCTTCGCCGATGGCGTACAGGCCCGGCACGACCGCATCGGGGTTCTCGCCGTCCTTGCGTACCACTTCACCGTGGTAGTTGGTCGGGATGCCGCCCATGTTGTAGTGCACGGTCGGAATCACCGGGATCGGCTGCTTGTGCACGTCGACGCCGGCGAAGATGCGCGCGCTCTCGGCGATGCCCGGCAGCTTGTCGTCGATCACGCCCGGGCCGAGGTGGGTCAGGTCGAGCAGGATGTGGTCCTTGTGCTCGCCCACGCCACGGCCTTCGCGGATCTCGATGGTCATCGAACGGCTGACCACGTCGCGCGAAGCCAGGTCCTTGTAGTGCGGTGCGTAACGCTCCATGAAGCGCTCGCCGCTGCTGTTGCGCAGGATGCCGCCTTCACCGCGGACACCCTCGGTGATCAGGCAGCCGGCGCCGTAGATGCCGGTCGGATGGAACTGCACGAACTCCATGTCCTGCATGGCGATGCCGGCGCGCATGGCCAGGCCGCCACCGTCGCCGGTGCAGGTGTGCGCCGAGGTGGCGCTGAAGTAGGCGCGGCCGTAGCCGCCGGTGGCCAGCACCACGCCCTGGGCGCGGAACAGGTGCAGCGTGCCGTCGGACATGTCCAGCGCCAGCACACCACGGCAGGCGCCTTCGTCATCGAAGATCAGGTCGAGTGCGAAGTACTCGATCATGAAGCGTGCGTCGTGCTTCAGCGACTGCTGGTACAGCGTGTGCAGCATCGCGTGGCCGGTACGGTCGGCCGCCGCGCAGGTACGCTGCGCCGCCGGGCCTTCGCCGTACTGGGTGGTCATGCCACCGAACGGACGCTGGTAGATCTTGCCTTCGGCGGTGCGGCTGAACGGCACCCCGTAGTGCTCGAGCTCGATGATCGCCGGAATCGCTTCACGGCACATGTACTCGATGGCGTCCTGGTCGCCCAGCCAGTCCGAACCCTTGATGGTGTCGAAGAAGTGGTAACGCCAGTCGTCCTCGCCCATGTTGCCGAGCGCGGCGGAGATACCGCCCTGGGCGGCAACGGTGTGCGAACGGGTCGGGAAGACCTTGGTCAGGCACACGGTCTGCAGGCCCTTGGCGGCCAGGCCGAACGTGGCACGCAGGCCGGCGCCGCCGGCGCCCACCACGACCATGTCGTACTTGTGTTCGGTAATCTTGTAAGCGGACATCTAGTCTGGATTCCTGTCTTGGCGCCTGGGCTCAGGCAACGCCGAGGGCGATGCGGCCCACCGCAAACACACTGACGATCATGCCGAGCACGGCAACGAACTTCACCGCGGTCTGCAGCACCAGGGCCAGCAGCGATTCGTGGATGTAGTCCTCCAGCACGACCTGCAGGCCGAGCTGGGCATGCCAGAACATGGCGATCAGCAGGCCGATCAGCGGAACGGCGTTCCACGGCTTGGCGATCGCGGCGGTGGCGGTCACGTAATCCGAGCCCAGCAGGCCCAGCACGAACACCAGGAACCAGATGCCCAGCACCACCAGCGCGGCGGCGGTCAGGCGCTGATGCACGAAGTGCTCAGTGCCGGTCTTGGCCGAACCGAGACCGCGCACGCCCTTCAACGGGGTACGGAACTTGCTCATGCGGCACCTCCGAACAGCACATAGGCCCACACGGCCAGGGTGATCAGCAGGCTGCCGATCACCGACATCCAGCTGCTGCGGATGAAGGTGGCAATGCGGAATCCGATCGCGAAGTCCTGCACGATATGGCGGATGCCATTGCACAGGTGATAGGCGAACGACCATGTCCACGCGAACAGGAACACGCGGCCATACCAGGCCCCGGCATGGCCGGTGAAGCAGTTCCAGGATTCGGGCCCCATCATCAGAGCCAACAGGCCTCCGGCGATGATGAGGGCACCAACAGACAGAAAGACGCCAGTGGCTCGATGCAGGATCGAGGTGGCCATCTGAATCTGCCAGCGATACACCTGAAGGTGCGGAGAAAGGGGACGTTGTCTGGTCGCCATTCGCTGGGCTCGTTGTCTCGGCTGGGCGGCATAAGGCCGCGTTGGCTCAATGCTGATCAAAAATCGATGCAGCGTCCGTTTTTTTCCCAATCGCCATACCGCACCGGATCAAGTCCGCCGCGGCCACCGAATTCCTCTTCCACCTCTGGTTGTTCCACGGGCACAGGGACCGGGGGAACCAGCGGGGCTTCAGCTTCGGCGTCGGGAGTGGGGGTTGTTTGGCCTATCATGATGGGTCTCGCAACGCACAAATTTTAGACCTCGTTCACGTGCCTGACAACCTTCCCCCTGCTTTCGTCGCATATCCGCGCCTGCCCGGCCATCAATTGCTGAGCCTGCAGGGCGTGGATGCAGTGGCTTTTGCCCATGCCCAGTTCAGCAGCGACGTGACCGCCCTGCCCCTGCTGCACTGGCAGTGGAGCGCGTGGCTGAGCGCCAAAGGCCGCACCCTGGCGGTGTTCCAGCTGCTGCGGCTGGCCGATGACCATGTGCTACTGGTGCTCGCCGACGGTGATGCCGATGCGATTGCGTCGCAACTGCAGCGCTTCGTGTTCCGCCGCAAAGTGAAACTGCAGGTGCATGCAGACCTGGCCGTGGCCGGTGCCTTTACTGCGCCGGAAGCCGCCGCTGGCGCCGCCATCGCGCTGGTCGGCAGTCAGGGTTGGGAGCTGGATCTGGGCAGCGACGCACTTCCCCGTACGCTGCGCATCGGCCCGGTCGAGGCCTTCCCGGCCAGCGACGAAGCCGAAGATGCCGCCTTCGCCCTGGCCTGGCGCCAGGCCGACCTGCGCTTTGGCCTGCCACGCTTGGCAGAGAGCCAGCGCGAGGTGTGGACCCCGCAGCAGCTGGGCCTGGACCGCCTCAATGGCTACAGCGTGAAGAAGGGCTGCTACCCCGGCCAGGAAATCGTCGCGCGCACCCATTTCCTCGGCAAGGCCAAGCGCGCGGTGCAACTGCTGCATACCGCTGCACCTGCGCAGGCAGGCGATGGCGTGCAGCAGGACGGCGTCGTACTCGGCACCCTGGCCAGCGTGGCCGGCGATCTGGCACTGGCTGTGCTGCCGCTGGAGACCGGCGACAGCGAACTGCAGGCGGGCAACGCGGTCGCGCAGCGGATGCCGCTGCTGGACGGCCTGGCGCGCTGAGGCGCCGATCCGGCATTTCATCCACGCATGTCATCCACGCATGGCGTGGATCTACTGGGGATCACGGCGGGTGCGGAACGTTGGTCCGCACCGGATGGGTAGTGCCGGCCACTGGCCGGCAACCACGCCGGGTTGAGGTTGCCGGCCAGCGGCCGGCACTACCGGTTACAGGCGCTCGCCGGTTTCCGGGTTGAAGAAATGCAGGCCCTGCGGGTGGATCGCCACCCGGATGTCCTCGCCCACGCCCGGCAGCGACTGCGGCGCCACGCGCATGGTCAGCGCGTGCTGGCCGCTGCTCATGTTGACGAAGATCTCGTTGCCGACCGGCTCGATGCCTTCGATGCGCGCGGTGAACGCATGCGTGTCTTCACTGCCTGCCGGCTGCAGGTGCTCGGGACGCACGCCCACGGCGATCGGCTTCTGCAGCCACGCCGGATCGATCGTCGCCTGCCCCAACGGGGCACGCCACTGGCCATCGACCACGGTCACGCCACCGGCGTCGCCCTGCAGCGTGCCGCGCAGCACGTTCATCGCCGGGCTGCCGAGGAAGCCGGCCACGAACAGGTTGGCCGGGCGGTCGTACAGCGCCATCGGCGTATCGATCTGCTGGATGATGCCGTCCTTCAGCACCACGATGCGCTGGCCCAGGGTCATCGCCTCGACCTGATCGTGGGTCACGTAGATCATGGTGGTGCCCAGCTTGCGGTGCAGCTGCGCGATCTCGGTGCGCACGCTGTGGCGCAGCTTGGCATCCAGGTTGGACAGCGGCTCGTCGAGCAGGAACACCGCCGGCTCACGCACCAGCGCACGGCCCAATGCAACGCGCTGGCGCTGGCCACCGGACATCGCCTTGGGTAACTTGCCCATCATGTCGGTCAGCCCCAGCGTCTGCGCGGCTTCGCTGATGCGCTTGTCGATGGTCGCCTTGTCGTGCCCGCGCAGCTTCAGGCCAAAGGCCAGGTTCTCGGCCACGGTCATGTGCGGATACAGCGCATAACTCTGGAACACCATCGCGATGTCGCGGTCCTTCGGCGCCACGTCGTTGACCACGCGATCACCGATGGTCAACGTGCCGCCGCTGATCTCTTCCAGCCCGGCCACCATCCGCAACAGGGTCGACTTGCCACACCCCGACGGACCAACCAGCACCATCAACTCGCCGTCGGCGACCTCGAAGGTGGCGTCCTTCACTGCAACCTGGCCGTTGTCGTAGACCTTGCGCACACCCTGCAACTGCACTTTTGCCATTTCACTCATCCAGTCCGCCCGACGCCGGGCTGTCTTTTGGGACTGCCTCGGCCCTCCCGATGGCAGTGATGATTGCGCGGTTGCCGCATGACGGCGACCACTGCAATCGAATACAGTTGCCCATTCTGCCATGTAAACGTTTTCACGTGGCACTATCCGACAGTCGGTGCGCGCCGACCTGCATCGTCGACCGAACGAAGGGTTGCCGCTGTAGTGGTTTCGATTGGAACGGTGCTCCGGCAAGCCGGAAAACCGATCCAGATGAGCCTCGGACAGGCAGTTGCGCGGATGTCCCCCGAACCCAGCCATGAAGCGATTGACAACGATGTCACCCGGATCTGAAACTCGAGCGATGCACGACACACTCTTCCTGTTTGGTGCCACAGGTGATCTGGCCCAGCGCTACCTGTTCCCTTCGCTGCTGCGCCTGCTCGGCGACGGCCTGCTGCCGGAGGATTTCCGCATCCGTGCGCTGGCCCTGTCGGGCCACGACACCGAAGCCTTCCATGACATCCTGCGCCCGCGCCTGCAGCAGGCCATGCCGATGGCCAGCCAGGAGGACATCGCCTCCCTGCTGCGCCGCATCGACTACCGCTCGGTGGACCTGCGCGACGTCGACTCGGTCGCCGCTGCCGTGTCCGACCTGGTCGACCGCCGCTGCGTGAGCTACCTGGCGATCCCGCCGGGCCTGTACATCTCCACCTGCGAGGGCCTGGCCAAGGGCGGCGCGCTGGCCGCACCCGCGCGCCTGATGCTGGAGAAGCCGATCGGCAGCGACAGCGAAAGCGCCGAGGAGATCATCACCACCATCGGCCAGTGGATCGACGAAGACCGCGTGTTCCGCCTCGATCACTACCTGGGCAAGGCAGCGGTACAGAACCTGATCGCGCTGCGCTTCGGCAACACGCTGCTGGAAGCGGTGTGGAACCGCAATTACATCGAATCGGTGCACATCCTGGTCGCCGAAAGCGAAGGCGTGGATGGCCGCGATGCCTACTACGCGCGCTCAGGCGCCCTGCGCGACATGGTGCAGAGCCACATCCTGCAGCTGCTGTGCATGGTGGCGATGGAGCCGCCGGCGTCGCTGGAAGCCGACCGCATCCGCGATGAGAAGGTCAAGGTGCTGCGCGCACTGCGCCCGCTGGATGCCAAGCACGCCGCGCGTGACAGCGTGCGCGGCCGCTATACCGCCGGCAGCATCAACGGCCAGCCCGCACAGGCCTACCAGCCGCCGGAAGGCAGCGACGTGGAGACCTTCGCCGGTGTCACCGCGCACATCGACAACTGGCGCTGGAGCGGCGTGCCGTTCCACCTGGTCACCGGCAAGCGCCTGCCCGAGCGCACCACCCGCGTGGTGGTGACCCTCAAGCCGGTCACGCATTGGTTGTTCGAGCGTCCGCAGCGTGCGCAGGCCGCACCGAACCGCCTGGTGTTCCAGCTGCAGCCGCAGGAGAACATCGAACTGGGCCTGATGAGCAGCCTGGCCGGGCCGGAATGGGGCGCGCTGGAACTGCAGCCGCTGGAGCTGGAGCTGTCGGTGCCGACCGGCCTGCATCGCCGTATCGCCTACGAGCGCCTGTTCCTGGACGCCTTCAACGGCAACCACACCCTGTTCGTGCGCGATGACGAAGTGCGTGCCGCCTGGGCCTGGATCGACAGCGTTGCCGATGCCTGGAAGGCGGCCAACCTGCCGCTGGAACCCTACCCTGCCGGCCAGTGGGGCCCGGCCAACGCGGTCGACTTCCTGCCGCAGGGCGTGGATGCGCCGGATAGCGGAGCGTCGGAATGAGTGCCAGCTCGCAGCCCGTGCTGGTCGCCGACATCGGTGGTACCAATGCCCGCTTCGCCCTTGCCGACACCTCGCAGGACGCCCCGCTGCTGAAAGAGAGCATCCGCGAGTACGCAGTGGCGGAGTTCCCGTCGCTGGGTGATGCCGCGCGCCACCATCTGGAGCAGATCGGCGCCACCGCAAGCCGTGGCGTGTTCGCAGTCGCCGGTCGTGTCGATGGTGACGAAGCCCGCATCACCAACCATCCGTGGGTGATCTCGCGCAGCCGCACGGCCGCGATGCTTGGTTTCAACGAACTGCACCTGATCAACGACTTCGCCGCGCAGGCGATGGCGATTTCGCTGCTGCAGCCCGATGACGTGGTCCAGGTCGGCGGTGCCGCCTGGGTTCCGGGCAAGCCGGGTCAGCCGCGCAACTACGCAGTGATCGGCCCAGGTACCGGCCTCGGTGTCGGCGGCCTGATCCTTCGCCACGGCCGCTGTTACCCGCTGGAAACCGAGGGCGGCCATGTCAGCTTCCCGCCGGGAACGCCGGAAGAGATCCGCATCCTGGAGATCCTGTCCGAGCAGTTCGGGCGCGTCTCCAACGAGCGGCTGATCTGCGGCCCCGGCCTGGTCAACATCCATCGCGCAATCTGCGAGATGGCGGGTATCGACCCGGGCCAACTGCAACCGGTGGACGTGACCGCCCGCGCCCTGCACGGCGATCCACAGGCGATGCGTACCGTGGATGTGTTCTGCGCGGTGTTCGGCGCCATTGCCGGTGATCTGGTGCTGACCCAGGGCGCCTGGGATGGTGTGTTCCTGACCGGTGGGCTGACTCCGAAGATGCTCGATTCATTGCAGCACTCCGGTTTCCGCCAGCGCTTCGAACACAAGGGCCGGTTCTCTTCGATCATGGCGCGGGTGCCGTCGCTGGCCGTGATGCATCCCCACGCCGGACTGCTGGGCGCCGCTGCCTATGCTGCCGACGCCGAACGTGACGCACCAGGAGTTGCCGCATGACCCCCATCTTCCAGGACGACCGTATCGACTTCATCAACCATGGCGATGCCGATGGCTGGATCGAAGCGGTTGCAGCCGAAATGGCGCAGGCGATCAACCACGACATCACCGAACTGGGCCGCGCACGTATCCTGCTGTCCGGCGGTACTACGCCGGCCCCGGTATACCAGGCGCTGGCCGAGCTGGACGTGCATTGGGACCGCGTTGAAGTGAGCCTGGCCGACGAGCGCTGGTTGTCGCCGCAGGATCGCGACAGCAATGCATGGCTGGTGCGCGAGAACCTGCTCACGCGTGCCGAAGGTGCGCACTTCGATCCGCTGGTGCGGATCGGCAAGCCGCTGCCCGAATGCGTGTACACCGCCAACCTGCAGGCCCAGCACAGCCAGGCCCCAAGCCTGGTCGCACTGGGCATGGGCAACGACGGCCATACCGCCTCGCTGTTCCCGGGCTCGAAGGACCTGACCCGCGCGCTGGAAAGCACCCTGCCGTACGCCGCGCTGGATGCCACCGGCTGTCCCGGTGCCAACCAGTGGCCGCTGCGCATCACCCTGACCCCGCGCGGCCTGGCCCAGTGCCGCCAGCGTCTGCTGCTGCTGCGCGGCAAGCAGAAGCTGCAGGTGCTGCGCCAGGCATTGGACAGCAACGACCCGCAGCAGTATCCGATCCTCAACGCGATCAACCTGGAAGGCGCGCGCCTGCGCGTCCACTGGGCTGATTGATGTCGGCGGCGGCGCCCTGCTGCCGCTTGCCTCTCGCCACCTCGAACGCCGGTAGCCAATGAGCCTCCATCCGCAACTGCAAGCCATCACTGAGCGCGTCATCCGCCGCAGCGCCGCTTCGCGCGCCGCCTATCTGGCTGCGATCGACGCCTCCCTGCGCGATGGCCCGTTCCGCAGCCGCCTCAGCTGCGGCAACCTCGCCCACGGTTTCGCCGCCTGTGGTGGCACCGACAAGAGCCGCCTGCGCGGCGGCGTGACGGCCAACCTGGGCATCATCACCGCCTACAACGACATGCTGTCGGCGCACCAGCCGTTCGAGACCTATCCCGAACAGATCCGTGCGGTGGCCCGCGAACTGGGCGCGACGGCACAGGTGGCCGGCGCTGTGCCGGCGATGTGCGACGGCGTCACCCAGGGCCGCGGCGGCATGGAGCTGTCGCTGTTCTCGCGCGATGTCATTGCCCAGGCCACCGCGATCGGGCTCAGCCACGACATGTTCGATAGCACCGTGTACCTCGGTGTGTGCGACAAGATCGTGCCGGGCCTGCTGATCGGCGCCCTCGCCTTCGGCCATCTTCCGGCGGTGTTCGTGCCGGCCGGCCCGATGACGCCGGGCATTCCCAACAAGCAGAAGGCCGAAGTGCGCGAGCGCTACGCCGCCGGCGAAGCCACCCGCGAAGAACTGCTGGAAGCCGAATCGGCGTCCTACCACGGCGCAGGCACCTGCACCTTCTACGGCACCGCCAATTCCAACCAGGTGCTGCTGGAAGCGATGGGCGTGCAGCTGCCGGGCGCATCGTTCGTCAATCCGGACACGGCGCTGCGCGATGCACTGACCCGCGAAGCCACCGAGCGCGCACTGGACATCACCGCGCTGGGCGACGACTTCCGTCCGCTGGGCCGGATCATCGACGAGCGCGCGATCATCAACGCGATCATCGCGCTGATGGCCACCGGCGGCTCGACCAACCACACCATCCACTGGATCGCGGTGGCACGTGCGGCCGGCATCGTGCTGACCTGGGACGACTTCGACGAGCTGTCGCAGCTGATCCCGCTGCTGGCGCGCGTCTATCCGAACGGCGAGGCCGACGTGAACCGCTTCGCTGCAGCGGGTGGCCCGGCGTTCGTGTTCGGTGAACTGATCAAGGCCGGCCTGATGCATGGCGATCTGGTCAGCGTTGCCCGTGGCGGCATGGCCGACTACGCGCGCGAGCCGCAGCTGCGCGATGGCAAGCTGGTGTACCTGCCGGGCCTGGAACGCAGCGCCGATGAAGAAGTGGTGCGCGGTGTCGACAACCCGTTCGAGAGCCAGGGCGGCCTGCGCCTGCTGCGCGGCAACCTCGGCAAGTCGCTGATCAAATTGTCGGCAGTGAAGCCGCAGTACCGCACCATCGAAGCGCCGGCCGTGGTGGTTGATGCGCCGCAGGTGCTGAACAAGCTGCACGCCGGCGGCCTGCTGCCCGAGCATTTCGTGGCGGTGGTGCGTTACCAGGGTCCGCGTGCGAACGGCATGCCGGAACTGCATTCGCTGGCGCCGCTGCTGGGCCTGCTGCAGAACCAGGGCCGGCGCGTGGCGCTGGTCACCGATGGTCGCCTGTCCGGTGCGTCGGGCAAGATTCCCGCCGCCATCCACGTGACGCCGGAAGCTGCACGCGGTGGTCCGCTGGGCAAGGTGCGCGAGGGCGACATCATCCGCCTGGATGGTGAGGCCGGCACGCTTGAAGTGCTGGTGGACGCAGCCGAATGGGCCGCGCGTACTCATGCGCCGAATACGGCGCCGGCCGCCAATGACCTGGGCCGCAACCTGTTCGCGATCAACCGGCGTGTGGTGGGTCCGGCCGATCAGGGCGCGATCTCGATTTCGTGTGGTCCGGCGGCGGCTGACGGTGGGCCGTGGGACTACGACGCGGAGTATGAGCTGGGGCACGATGCTGCTGCGGCGGCGGCGCCGCATGAGGCGAAGGACGCCTGAGGGATTGAAGCGCGTTGCGGGTATGTGGCGGCGGTTGGTTTCCAGGGGGCGGCGAAGGGCAGGCCGTCGCCAGGACACGCCGTAAATACATCCCTGTAGGCTCGATCGCGCCATCCATGGCGCGAACGGTCCTGGCGACGCCCTGCCCTCCGCCGCATCACAGTTTCCGGCGCCGATACGCCGCGAAGTGATCATTGAAAGCACAACTAGAGCGAAAGCAAAGGCAGAAGCAGAGCTATGGGTATCGAACAACATCAGGTGCGGGCGGCGGAGTTGTTGCATGCGGCCGGCATCCTGCCGGTGGTGACGATTCATACGCTGGACCAGGCACGTGCGGTCAGCGCGGCGCTGCTGGAAGGCGGATTGCCGGCGATCGAGCTGACGCTGCGTACGCCGGTGGCGATGGAAGCGCTGGCGGTGCTCAAGCGTGAGCTGCCGGATGTGGTGGTCGGCGCCGGTACGGTGCTGACGGTGGAGCAGATGCAGCAGTCGATCGATGCGGGCGCCGATTTCCTGGTGACCCCGGGCACGCCGCCGGGGCTGGCCGATGCGTTGGCTGCGGCACCGCTGCCGGTGGTACCGGGTGCGGCGACGCCGACCGAACTGCTGGCGCTCTACGCGCGCGGTTTCCGCGTGTGCAAGCTGTTCCCGGCCACGGCCGTGGGCGGCCTGGCGATGATCAAGGGCGTAGCCGGCCCGATCGCCGACCTCAAGCTGTGCCCGACCGGTGGCATCACCGAGAACACCGCCGCCGAGTACCTGGAGCAGAAGAACGTGGTCTGCATCGGTGGCTCGTGGATGGTGCCGGGCAACTGGATCGACGCCGGCCAGTGGGACAAGGTGCGCGAAAGCGCCGCGCAGGCCGCGAAGATCGTCAAGCGCGTACGCGGTCACTGACGCACTGCGCGGTGAGAGCCCTTTCCCGCCGGGAAAGGGATCCGCCCCCAAGCGCGCAAAGCGCGCGACCCGCTCCTTCCGTTCCCTTCTTCATTCCGCGGTGGCAGCGCACGGAACCTGTCCGTGGCCCTGCGGAGGGATCGCGCAGGGGCGTAAGCGCCATGGATGGCGCGCCCGAGCCTCCAGGGATGGATTCACGGCGTCCCCTGCGCGATCCCTCCGCAGGGCCAACCCCACGAACTCCGTCGCACCACCGCGAGGGGCTCAGCCGTTGGCTGAAATCCTTACAGCGGCCGTGCCGGATCCACCAGCCCGTACTGGCTGGCCATCCGCGCCAACGCGATGTTGTCGTGGATTCCCATCTTCTCGAACAACCGCGCCTTGTGCGTGTTGACCGTCTTCGCGCTCAGGCTCAGACGACGGGCGATATCTTCCTGGCGCAGGCCCTGGGTCAGCAGCAATGCCACTTCCAGCTCACGCGGCGACAGGTTGTCGAACGGCGAGCCGTTGCCTTCCACGGTGGACAACGCCAGGTTCTGCGCGATGCTCGTGCCCAGGTAACGTCGTCCGGCGGCCACGTCGCGCACCGCACGCAGCAGTTCCTGCGCATCGCAGCCCTTGCCGATGTAACCGGCGGCGCCGGCTTCGAGCAGGCGCTTGGGCAGCGGACCGTCTTCCAGCACCGACACGATCACCACCCGCGTGCTGCGGTGGCCACGAACGATGCGCTCGGTTACTTCCATCCCGCTCACGCCGGGCAGGTGCAGATCACACAGCACCACGTCCGGTTGCAGCTGGCGGATCGCGGGCAGCGCGTCTTCGCCCGTTTCGGCCTCGCCCACCACTTCAATGTCGGTTTCACTCGACAGTATCATTTTCATCCCGGTGCGGACCAACGCATGGTCATCCACCAGGTAGACTCGAATCGTCATTCACGTACCTCTTCGAATGCGGCCAATACGGGTCAACCTAGGCAGGAGCACCTGACCACTGCAAGCGCGGATGTTGCGCAATTCCGGCGTTCTGCCTTGCGCATCACATTCTTCACGCACTGATCGTGCCCCTTGCCCTGCAGAACCCGTTACAACGAAACAACCCGTCCCTCAGGTAGACGCCCTTGGGAGGGCATCCACGTCACTCCCCTTGCGTGATCGCTTCGCTGGCCGTCGCTGGCGGCGAACCGTGCCGTCGCCATGGATGACGGCGGCTGAACATGACCAGATAGCACCCTACCACCCAAACCAGCGCGGCACACCACCCGGCGAGGATGTCGGAGGGGTAATGCACCCCCAGATAGACCCGGGAAACGCTTACCAGCAGGCTGAACGACGGCGCCAGCAGCAGCACCGGCCAGCGCCAGCGGGTATTCCAGGCCAGCAGCACCAGGGTGACCGCCAGGGTCATCGAGCCCATCGCGTGGCCACTGGGGAAACTGAACGTGGATTCCGGCGCGATCGATTCCCACAGACTGGGCCGGTCGCGCTGGAAGAAGTGCTTGCTGCCCATGTTGAGCAGCGCCGACCCTACGAAGCTCACGGCCACGAAGGTCGCTTCACGCCAACGCCGGTGCCAGGCCAGTGCACCGACAATCAGCACATCAGCCGGGATCAGGAACCACTCGTAGCCCAGCTTCGACAGCAGCACGAACACATGGTCCAGCCACGGCGAATGCAGGCCGTGCATCTGCCACAGCAGCGGCGCATCGAAATGGAAGGATTCGAACTCGTGCACCTCGTCGGCCAGGGCGACGAATCCGGCCAGCGGCAGCAGCACGCCGGCAAACAGCAGCAGCAGCCGCCAGGCATTGCGCGCCATCCAGTGGCGGAAGCCGGAGGCGGGCTCCGGTGCAGCGAGGATCGTCGGCTTACCCGGCGCTTCGGACATAGGTGCGTTCAACGTAATCATCGATCAGGGCGACGAATTCCTGGGCGATGTTCTCGCCACGCAGGGTCACCTTCTTCTCGCCATCGACGAACACCGGTGCCGACGGTGCTTCACCGGTGCCCGGCAGCGAGATGCCGATGTTGGCATGCCGCGACTCCCCCGGCCCGTTGACCACGCAGCCCATCACCGCCAGGGTCATGTTCTCCGCACCCGGGTGCTGGATCTTCCACAGCGGCATCTTTTCGCGCACGTGGTTCTGCACCACCTTGGCCAGCTCCTGGAAGAATTCCGAGGTGGTACGGCCGCAGCCCGGGCACGCCGTGACCAGCGGAGTGAAGGCGCGCTGGCCGGTGGTCTGCAGCAGTTCCTGGGCGACGATCACTTCCTGCGTGCGCGACTGGCCCGGTTCGGGCGTCAGCGAAATGCGGATGGTGTCGCCGATGCCTTCCTGCAGCAGCACGCTGAGCGCCGCCGCCGAGGCAACGATGCCCTTGCTGCCGATACCGGCTTCGGTCAGGCCCAGATGCAGGGCGAAGTCCGAACGCTGGGCCAGGTCGCGGTAGACCGCGATCAGCTCCTGCACGCCGCTGACCTTGGCCGACAGGATGATCCGATCGCGCGGCAGGCCTATGTCCACCGCCTGCTCGGCCGAATCCAGCGCCGAACGGATCAGCGCCTCGCGCAGCACGCGGCCGGCGTCCCAGGGCTGTTCGCGGTGGTTGTTCTCGTCCATCAGCTTGGCCGCCAGGGCCTGGTCCAGCGAGCCCCAGTTGGCGCCGATGCGCACCGGCTTGTTGTAGCGGATGGCGAACTCGATCAGCTGCGCGAACTGCAGGTCCTTCTTCTTGCCGAAGCCCACGTTGCCCGGGTTGATGCGGTACTTGGCCAGTGCTTCGGCGCAGGCCGGCTCGGCCGTCAGCAGCTGGTGGCCGTTGTAGTGGAAGTCGCCGATCAGCGGTACGTCGATGCCCATCATCGCCAGCTTGTCGACGATGCGCGGGATCGCCGCGGCCGCTTCGACCGTGTTGACGGTCAGGCGCACCATTTCCGAGCCGGCACGCCAGAGCTCAGCGACCTGCTTGACGCTGGACGCCACATCGGACGTGTCGGTATTGGTCATCGACTGCACCACGACCGGCTTGCCACCGCCCACGGTGACTCCACCGATCTGGACCGCTTGGGTCAGGCGACGGGGCCAGGAAGTGGCATCGGAGGGGGCTGTAGGGCGGGTGACGGCGTCATGCATGCGGGCATTCTAACGCCCGCCCCGACCTTCCGGGTGTGTCGCATTCAGGCGACAGTCCGGCTGCGGCCGATTGTCGCAGGCAGCCGTCCCCGCGAACGCATACGATGGGCGCGAATGACCGGTCCCGACGCCCCGTTTCTCCGAACCCTGTGCAGCCTGCGCTGGTTGGCCGTGGCTGGCCAGGCGGCCACCATCCTGGTTGCGACCTGGGTGCTGGGACTGCCCTTGCCGCAACTGCCGCTGTGGTCGGGCGTGGCCGTGCTCGCCGTATTCAACCTGTATACGCAGCTGCGCCCGGAGCCGGCCGATACCGCGCCGCTGACCGCCTTCGGCCACATCCTGGTGGACGTGATCATCCTCACCTGGATGGTCAGCTGGAGCGGCGGCATCGCCAATCCGTTCGGCTCGCTGTTCCTGATCCTGATCGCCCTGGCGGCCTTCGCCCTGCCCCTGCGCTGGGCACTGGCCGTGGCCAGCGCCTGCCTGCTGGGCTACGCGGCCAGCGGACTGTTCGGGCAACCGCTGCCGGCGGGCTATTTCAACGCACTGGACCTCAATCGCTGGGGCGTGATCGCCACCTTCCTGCTGTCCGCTGCGGTCGTACTGATCTTCTCTACCCGGCTGGCGATCGCGCTGCGCGAGCGCGAGCTGGAACTGTCGGCACTGCGCGAACGCTTCGCGCGCAACGAGGGCATCGTCGCCCTGGCCACGCATGCAGCCTCGGTGGCGCACGAACTGAACACGCCGCTGGCGACGATGACCCTGCTCGCCGACGACGTGGCTGAACGCAGCGAAGAACCGGAAGTGCGCGAGGATATGGAAACCCTGCGCGAACTGCTGGTGCAGTGCCGGGAGCGCGTGCTGGCCCTGGCCGCGCCGGCCTCCAATGACGGCCCCGGGCGCGCCCACTCCACGGCCCAGCAGGTGCTGGAGCAATGGCGGCTGGTGCGCCCGACCATCGACCTGCATCGCAACGACGACGCACCGCTGCGCCTGCCGCTGGACCCGGGCGTCGGCCACCTGCTGATGGTGCTGCTGAACAACGCGGCCGATGCCGGCGAGCAGGCCGGCCGACCGCGCGTCGATCTCAGCCTGCGCATCGAAGGCGACGACCTGATCGGCGAAGTGCGCGACTACGGCCATGGCTTCAACGCCCGCGCCGCCGTGCTGCCGGGCAAGCTGTTCGGCAGCAGCAAGAGTGAAGGCATGGGCGTCGGTCTTGCCCTGTCCCATGCCACCATCGAACGCCTGGACGGCGAGATGTGGATGCGCCCGGCCCAAGGGGCCGGTAGCCGCGTCGGCTTCCGCCTGCCGCTGGCCCCCCGCGAGGAATGACCATGACTGCTTCCACCCTTGGCCTGCTGGTCGACGACGACGAACTCTACCTGCGCACCCTGCAGCGCAGCCTGGCCCGCAAAGGGCTGGAGACGCAGACCGCACAGGATGCCGCCAGCGCGCTGGCACTGGCCCGCCAGCATCCGCCGGCGTTCGCGTTGATCGACCTGAAGCTGGGCAGCGATTCCGGCCTGGCCCTGATACAGCCGTTGCGCGCGCTGCGCGCAGACATGCGGATCCTGCTGGTGACCGGCTATGCCAGCATCGCCACCGCAGTGGAGGCGATCAAGCTGGGCGCCGACGACTACCTGCCGAAGCCATCGACGGTACCGATGATCCTGCGTGCGCTGGGCGAGGAAGACGATGGCCCCGCCGATGACGGCGAGATGGAAGTGCCCGATGCGATGACCCCGATCAGCCGCCTGCAGTGGGAACACATCCAGCAGGCGATGCATGAAACCGGCGGCAATGTGTCGGCGGCCGCGCGGCTGCTCGGCATGCACCGGCGTTCGCTGCAGCGCAAGCTGGCCAAGCGGCCGAGCCCGGAACGCGATCCGAGCCGGTGATGCGTCGTCGTATTCGCCGGGCATGGCCCGGCGCTACCGGCATGACGAAGGGTAGCGCCGGGCCATGCCCGGCGGCATTCCCCGCCCGCGTCAGCCCTTCAGCTGCGCCAGCAGCTCACGGGTCAGCGGATCATTGATCTGGACATCCTCGCCCTGCCTGGCCTCGGCGTCCACTTCTGCAATCCATTGATCCACCCCACCACGCATCAGATCTGCCCGACTGGGCAGGACGTCGCGCGCAGGGCTATACAGATCGAGCAGCAGTCGGTTGCGGGCCTCGACTGTCATGTCCGCGCCGCCAGACCGCTCGACGATGATGTCAGCGCGCGCCAGGCCCTGCTCATCCACGCACCGCTCGCCATGACGCAGCAGAACCAGCGCCGGCACATCTGCGCCCTCCTGCACGGCTGCCTGCAGCCGGTCGTGTCCGTCCAGCACCACGTGTGCCTGCAGGCCACTGACCCACATCAGCAGAACCGGTGGCAGTGATCCTGCCCGGGCCTGCCTGGCCCAGGCCTTGACCCGCCCAGCCGTGGCCAGAGACGGTGCCCGCAGCAGGACGGGAGGCAGGCATTCGCCGTGCGTCACGCTCGACCAGTCCAAGGTATCCACCGCCGGTCGGGCCAGCGCATCTGACGCGAGCGTGAGCGGCATCCGCGCACGCTCCAGGCCATGCAGCGTCGGCTGCAGCAGCCATTCGCCCTGGGCCAGCGGAGATCGATCCGAACGGGTAAGGGCCTGTGCGAAATGACGTGCCCACGCTGCGGCAGTCCGCACCGGATCATCCGAATGCAACGCCCTCGCCTCGGCAGCCGTGATCGGTGGAATGATCGCCGGCGAGGCCGGGGAGGCGCTGCGAAGCAGGTCCACACCGAAATAGTCGGGCTCCACCCTCGCCCACAACATGGGGCGTTCCTCGGTACCCACCCGTATCCGGTCCGGCGGGCAGACCGAAACCACAAGCGCAGGGCGCACGGGGGCCTGCACGGTCAGGTGCAGACCCGCCCACACCTCGGGCTGCCTTCGTCGAACGAGGTCGCGCCAGTGCATCGACGCACGCATCCGGCGCGCCGCGCTCAGCCATTCAGCTGAGCCAGCAGCTCACGGGTCAGCGGATCATTGATCTGGACATCCTCGCCCTGCAGGGCCGGCAGCAGGCCACTGGCCAGCTGCTTGCCCAGTTCGACACCGAACTGGTCGAAAGCGTTGATGTTCCAGATCACCGACTGCACGTACACCGCGTGCTCGTACATCGCGATCAAGGCGCCCAGCGCCTGCGGGGTGAGCGCGTCGAGCAGGATCATCGTGCTCGGGCGGCCGCCCGGGTAATCGCGGTGCGGATCGTCGCTGCCCTGGCCGTTGGCCAGTGCTTCGGTCTGCGCCAGCAGGTTGGCCATCAGCGCCTGGTGGTTGACCGTATACGGATCATCGTTGTGCACGCAGCCGATGAAATCGGCCGGGATGATGCTGGTGCCCTGGTGCAGCGCCTGGAAGAAGCTGTGCTGCACATCGGTGCCCGCACCGCCCCACCACACCGGTACGGTGTCGGTGGTGACCGGCTGGCCATCGCGCTGCACGCGCTTGCCCAGGCTTTCCATCACCAGCTGCTGCAGGTAGGCCGGCAGCAGCGCCAGGCGCTGGTCGTAGGTCATCACCGCATGCGTGGCGTGGCCCAGCAGATTGCGGTTCCAGATGTCGGTCAGGCCGTGCAGCACCGGCAGGTTGCGCTCCAGTGGTGCGTCCAGCGCATGCGCATCCATCTGCGCGGCACCTTCCAGCAGCTGCTCGAAGCGCTCGAAGCCGATGGCCAGTGCGATCGGGAAACCGACGGCCGACCACAGCGAATAGCGGCCGCCCACCCAGTCCCACATCGGCAGCACGCGCTCGGCGGCAATGGCGAAGGCCTTGGCGGCGCGTTCCGGATTGGCGCTGACCGCGTACAGACGGTCGCTGCCGCCCAGCCAGTCATGCAGGATCTGGCCGTTGAGCAGGGTTTCCTGGGTACCAAAGGTCTTGGAAATGAGGATGCCGGCGGTCTTCGCCGGATCCAGCGTGGCCAGCGTGCGCTGCATGGCGGCGCCGTCCACGTTCGACACGAAATGCACGCGCAGGCGTGCGCCTGTGACCGGGCGCAGCGCATCGGCGACCAGTCGCGGGCCGAGATCGGAACCGCCAATGCCGACGCTGACCACATCGGTCACGCCGCTGTCTTCCAGCGCGCGCACCAGCACGCCCATGCGCTGGCGGATGCCGCGCGCGGTGGCATAGGCCTCGGCCGCTACCGGCGCATCGACTACATCACCGCGCAACGCGGTATGCAGCGCAGCGCGGCCTTCGGTCAGGTTGACCTGCTCGCCACGGAACAGGCGCGTGATGGCGCCGCCGACATCACGTTCGGCAGCCAGCGCCAACAGCGCCTGCAACGCTGCGGCATCGTATTTCTGCCGGGCGAAGTTGACATACAACGGACCGACCCGCAGCGCCAGGTCCTGTACACGGCCGGGTTCGGCGGCGAGCAGGCCGGGAATGCTTGCGCCCTTCAGGCGCTGGGCGTGGGAATGCAGCGAGTCGAATCCGTTGTTCGTTGTCATGCGGCCTGGGTCGGGATCGTGTCGTTGGTGTGGGAAATCTGGTTGTTGCCATCCACGTACACCAGCTTCGGCTTGAAGCTGTCGGCTTCCTGCTCGGTCATGCTGGCGAAGGCGGCAATGATGATGATGTCACCGACCTGCACGTGGCGCGCGGCGCCACCATTGAGCGAGACGACGCCGCTGCCGGCTTCGGCGCGGATCGCATAGGTCGAGAAGCGCGCACCGTTGGTCACGTCCCAGATGTGCACCTGCTCGAACTCACGGATGCCGGTGGCAGCCAGCAGGTTGTCATCGATGGCGATGGAGCCTTCGTAGTTCAGCTCGGAATGGGTGACGGTGGCGCGGTGGATCTTGGTCTTGAGCAGGGACAGGTGCATGGGGGCGCTGCAACGGCAAAGGAAAGAGCGGATTCTAGCACCCACGCGGCAACCGTCAGGTAGCGGCCGCAGGATGCTGAAGACCGTTCAGCCG
This sequence comes from Stenotrophomonas sp. 2694, assembly GCF_040548715.1. Lineage (NCBI taxonomy): Bacteria > Pseudomonadati > Pseudomonadota > Gammaproteobacteria > Lysobacterales > Lysobacteraceae > Stenotrophomonas > Stenotrophomonas sp. 2694. The sequence goes on along the minus strand of NZ_JBEPSG010000015.1, from coordinate 56,917 downwards.
GTGCGCTGCTGCGCGCCCGGCGATGGCGCCGCGGCGCCGGCCAGCACGGCCCGGAGCACGGCCCGGAACACGGCATGGAACGCCAGTCCGGCCATCATGCCGAATCCGGCCGCCACCAGTACCGAGAAGGCATAGCTGGCCCAGTCGAAGTTGCCCGCAGAGGACAGCTGGCTCATAAGAGCACCGCCGGAGCCGTCGGGCCAGGCACAGGTGGCCATGGCCAGCGCGCCCAGCCCTGCCCCGACCAGCGCGAACCACACCCAGCGCAGGCGGCCGGAAGACAGCAGGATCAGGCCCATCGGCAGCAGCACCGCCACGGCGTGGGCGAAGGCCAGCACGAACATCAATGCGGCCGCCAGCGCGGCCGTGGCCACTTCCTGGCCGAGACTGAGACCGGCAATCAGGCCACCGATCACCAGCGAAGGCAGCAGCGCGGCGGCGAACACCGCCAGGATCGCCGCCACGGCGCGGCGGCCGGGGCTGGCTGGAAACGAGGTCATATCGGCAGGTCATCCTTGTCCGGCGAACACGGGCGCCCACTGCGGGCGCCCTGCACAACCGCGCGGGGCGGTTCAGAACTCCAGGTTGTCGATCAACCGGGTGGTGCCCAGGCGCGCGGCGATCAGGGCCACGCGGCCGCCGCCATCGAAACTCGGCTCGGCCAGCTCCGGAGTGCGCAGTACCGCGTAATCCACCTGGAAGCCCGCTGCCTGCAGCGCAGCGACGGCGTCGGCCTCGATGCGTTCACGCGCGTGCCCGGCCACATAGCCTTCGCGCATGCCCAGCAGGGTGCGGTGAAGGGTGGTCGCCAAGGGGCGCTGCTCGGCGCTGAGGTACTGGTTGCGCGAGCTCTTGGCCAGGCCATCCTCATCACGCACGATCTCGGCACCGACGATCTGGATCGGGAACGACAGCTCGGCCACCATCTGCTTGATGACCGCCAGCTGCTGGTAGTCCTTGCGGCCGAACACGGCCACATCCGGCTGCACCTGCAGGAACAGCCGCGCCACCACCGTGCACACGCCATCGAAATGGCCCGGGCGGCTGGCGCCTTCCAGCACCTCGCTGACGCCAGGCGCATGCATCTGCGTGGTCTTGTCCACGCCCAGCGGGTACATCGCTTCGACGCTGGGCAGCCACACCGCATCGCAGCCCACCTGCTCCAGCCCGGCCACATCGGCTTCGGGGGTGCGCGGATAGCGACTGAAATCCTCGTTCGGCCCGAACTGTGTCGGGTTGACGAAGATGCTGGCCACCACCTTGTCGGCGTACTGCTTTGCCAGGGTGACCAGCGCGTGGTGCCCGCCGTGCAGGTTGCCCATGGTCGGCACCAGCGCCACGCGCAGGCCCTCGCCCTTCCACTGCGCGATCTGCGCGCGCAGCGCACCGAGTTCGTTGAAGGTCTGGATCATTGGGCGTACGCGTGTTCTTCGTCGGGGAAGCTGCCATCGCGCACGGCATCGGCGTAGGCACGGGTGGCGCCGGCCACCGAACCGCCTTCAGCCAGGAAGTCCTTGACGAACTTCGGGCGACGGTGGCCGCTGTCCAGACCGAGGAAATCGTGCAGCACCAGCACCTGGCCGTCGCACTGCGGACCGGCACCGATACCGATGGTCGGCACCGGCACCGCGGCGGTGACGGCGGCGGCAACCGGGCTCGGCACGCATTCGAGCACCATGATGCTGGCACCGGCTTCAGCCACGGCCTTGGCATCGTCCACCAGCTGGCGCGCGGCATCACCACGGCCCTGGATCTTGAAGCCACCCAGGCGCAGCACCGACTGCGGGGTCAGGCCCAGGTGCGAACACACCGGGATCTCGCGCTCGACCAGGTAGCGGATGATGTCGACCTTGAAGCCGGCGCCTTCGATCTTGACCATCTCCGCACCCGCCTGCAGCAGCTGCAGCGAAGCATCCAGCGCGCGTTCCGGGGTGGCATCGGCGCCGAACGGCAGGTCGGCGATCAGCAGCGCACGCTGCAGCACGCGGGCGACTGCGCGGGTGTGATAGACCATGTCGGCGACGGTCACCGGCAGGGTCGAATCGTGCCCCTGCACGACCATGCCCAGCGAATCGCCGATCAGGATCAGGTCGACGCCATTGGCATCGAAGGTGCGGGCGAAGCCTGCGTCGTAGGCGGTCAACATGACCAGCTTCTGGCCATTGCGCTTGGCCTCGGCCAGGGCGGGAACGGTCCAGGGCTTGCTGTCTGCGTGGGTGCTCATGTGCTGATAACCGGGGGAGATAACCCGGGCATTATCACCCTAACGGCGCGATCCCGCAGGCATCCACCCGCATCACTGCATCCCGTACGCGACCGTGGCCGGGAATGGCCAGATCGGCGGCGATTTCGGCCAATGGCACCAACACGAACGCACGCTCGTGCAGGTAGGGATGCGGCACCTTCAGCTCGGGCAGGTCCAGCACCTGCTCGCCGAACAGCAGCAGATCCAGATCCAGCGCACGCGGCCCCCAGTGCACGGCGGGATCACGTACGCGGCCGAAGCGCTGCTCCAGCGCGAGCATGGCCTGCAGCAGCTCGACGGCGGGCAGATCGGTGTCGACCGAGGCCACTGCGTTGACGAACGGTGGCTGGTCCTCGTTGCCCCATGCCGGCGTCGCGTACAACCGCGAGGCCTGCCTCAGCCGGGTTCCGGGCAGCTCGTCCAGCGCGGCAATGGCCGCGCGGACGGTGTTGGCTGCGTCGCCAAGATTGGCGCCCAGCCCGATCCAGGCACCGGTCATGGATTACTCGGCAGCACCGGCAGCTGCGCCATCGGGACGACGACGGCGACGACGACGCTTGCGCGGCGCTCCACCCTCCTCATCGCCGGCATCGCTGTGCAGGGAATCCAGCGACGAATCCAGCTCATGCCCGGACTGCGCCTGCGCTTCGCGCCAGAACGCGACGTCGGCCTCGTGCTCTGCCGATGCCACCTGGCGCAGGGCCAGGAAATCGAAGGCGGCGCGGAAACGGGGGTGGCTGAGCGTGCGCATCACGCGCTTGCGCTGGCGCGAACTGAAGCGCGCCTGCAGCAGCCAGATCTCCTGCATCGGCAGCGAGAAACGGCGCGGCAATGCAATGGTGCTCAGCTGCTGCACGGTGACACGGTCGGCGGCACGACGCTGTGCCTCTTCCGGTGCCACGCCCTGCTTGAGCAGCGTTGCCTGTGCGCGGCAGTAAGCCGGCCACAGCAACAGCGCGAACAGGAACGCCGGCGACACGGGCTCGTCATTGGCCACGCGTGCATCGGTGTTGGCCAGGCCCTCGACCAGCATGCGACGCAGCGCGCCGGTGCGGTTCGACTTCAGCGCCTTGGCGCTTTCCGGGAACAGCACGTCGAACAGGCCGTAGCGTTCCAGTCCTTCGAAGCTGGCAACGCCATGCCCGGACAGGAACAGCTTCAGGACTTCCTCGAACAGGCGCGCCGGTGCGGCTTCGTTGAGCAGGCCGGCCAGCTGCGGGATCGGTGCGGCAGTGCCCTCTTCGATCTGGAAGCCGAGCTTGGCCGCCAGGCGGACCGCACGCAGCATGCGCACCGGGTCTTCCTGGTAACGCTGCACCGGGTCGCCGATGAGCTTCATCAGGCGTGCCTGCACGTCTTCGAAGCCGCCGGTGTAGTCACGCACCGAGAAGTCCTCGATGGCGTAATACAGGGCATTGCAGGTGAAGTCGCGGCGGATGGCGTCGTCTTCGATGCTGCCGTACACGTTGTCGCGCACGAGCATGCCGTTTTCCATCTCGCGGTCGCCGCTACCGTCATCGATGTTGGCACGGAAGGTGGCGACTTCGATGATCTCGCGGCCGAACACAACATGGGCCAGGCGGAAACGGCGGCCGATCAGGCGGCAGTTGCGGAACAACTGCTTGACCTGTTCGGGCGTGGCATCGGTGGCCACGTCGAAATCCTTGGGTTGGCCATTGACCAGCAGATCGCGCACCGCGCCGCCGACAAGGTAGGCGCCGAAGCCGGCATCGCGCAGTCGATAAAGCACGCGCAAAGCGTTCGGGCTGATGTCCTTGCGGGAGATCGTGTGCTGGTCGCGCGGGATGACGCGCAGGCTGAACGGTGATGTAGCAGAGGAAATGATGTTGGCGCTTCCGGTTGAAGTTTCGGGATTGCCCAATGGCATCGAGGTGCATATACTAGCGCTCCTGCACCGGCAGCGACACACTGCTCCCTTCGTCTAGTGGTTAGGACGTGGCCCTCTCAAGGCTAAAACAGGGGTTCGAGTCCCCTAGGGAGCACCAGTCGCCGCAGCAGGAACCGAAAAAGCCCGCCTTGTGCGGGCTTTTCTGTTTTCCGGATTCGTGTCGCCGACTGGGCTGGTCGCTTGAGCGCCTCCTTGTTCCTGCGAGGGAGGGGGCGGGCCACCCTGTCCTGGACACGCAAAAGCCCATCCATGGTGCTCGATGGCGCCATCCATGGCGCCAACGGTCCAGGACAGGGTGGCCCGCCCCCTCCTGACAATTCCCGCGCCGGCGGCAAGATCAAGAACAGCCTCGCTCCTCCGAAGCAGATCAGCCCGGACGCGCTTGCGTGTGTCCGCCACCCGCGATCTGTCGAGAGGCGGCAGGCCAGCCGATCCAGGACCGTTGGCGCCATGGATGGCGCCATCGAGCCCCCATGGATGGGTATACGGCGTGTCCTGGAGCGGCTGGCCTGCCGCCTCCCCTCGGAACAGGGAGGCGCTGAAACTCAGGCCAAGCCATCAGCCTTCCATCTGCTCCAGCTCCTTGCCCTTGGTCTCGCGCACGTAGCGGATGACGAAGATGATCGAGAGGATCGCGGCGACGGTGTAGATGCCGTACGCACCGGCCAGGCCGATGCCGGCCAGCAGCATCGGGAAGGTCACGGTGATCGCGAAATTCGACGTCCACTGCGCCGCACCGGCCACGGCCAACGCCGGGCCGCGGATCTGGTTCGGGAACATCTCGCCCAGCATCACCCACATCACCGGGCCCCACGACATGTTGAAGAACACCACATAGACGTTGGCCGCTACCAGCGCCAGCCGGCCCATGCCGTCGGACAGCTGCAGGCGCCCCTCGGCCAGGCTGCCGCTGGCGAAGGCCACCACCATCAGCACCAGGGCCACCGACATGCCGACCGAACCGACCCACAGCAGCGGCTTGCGGCCGATGCGATCGATCAGCACCACCGTCAGCAGGCAGGCGCCGATGCTCAGCGCACCGGACAGGACGTTGATCAGCAGCGCATCGCTTTCCGAGAAACCCACCGCCTGCCACAGCACCGCGCCGTAATAGAACACCACATTGATGCCGACCAGCTGCTGGAACATCGCCAAGCCGATGCCGACCCAGACGATGGGGCGCAGCTTGCCGGTGGCCTTGTTGACCAGGTCGCCGAATCGCGGCTTGTGCTGGTCCTGGGCCAGGCTGGCTTCGATCTCGGCCTGCTTGTTCACCGCGGCACGTTCGCCGTACAACCGGCCAAGCACCGCCCTCGCCTGCGCCTGCCGGCCCTTCATCACCAGGAAGCGCGGGCTTTCCGGGATCACCAGCAACAACAGCAGGAACAGCAGCGACGGCAGTGCCTGCATCCAGAACATCCAGCGCCAGGCTTCCTGCCCCAGCCAGAGCGGCTCGGTCGACGCACCCGCCGCCCGGGCCAGCAGATAGTTGCTGAGGAACGCTGCGAACAGGCCGCAGATGATCGCCATCTGCTGCACGGTCGCCAGCCGGCCGCGATAGCGCGCAGAGGCGACTTCGGCGATGTAGGCCGGCGACATCACGCTGGCCGCACCGACAGCGAACCCGCCGAGCACGCGTGCGCAGACGAACAACCAGGAGGCATGTGCAGCGCCGGCGCCCAGCGCCGACACCAGGAACATCACGGCCGCCACGATCAGCACGCCGCGACGTCCCAGCCGATCGCCAAGCCAACCGGCCACGAACGCGCCGATCGCGCACCCCAGCAGCATCGAGGCGACCTCGAAGCCGAGCGCGGCCTCGCTGGAGTTGAAGGCCTGGCGCAGGCCATCGACGGTGCCATTGATGACGCCACTATCGAAGCCGAACAGGAACCCGCCGAGGGTGGCGGCGCAACTGATCAGGACGATGAAGGCAGTGTTCTCACCGCCGTTGGAGGCGGCACCGGGCTGGACTGGCGACATGAAGGATCCTGCAAGGAAGGGGGCCGACCGAAGCGGGCCGGCGGCCCTGGCAGCGTCGCACAGGGCGGGCACGCCGCCAAATGGGTCTTCGGGCCGCCCATCCGCCCCACTTTCACACGGCAACCGACACCGGGGGCCAACCTGTTCTAGAATTGGCAGGTTCAGAAAGCGATTCGCCCTCTACCCATGCCATTTGTCGTCACCGAAAACTGCATCAAGTGCAAACACACCGATTGCGTGGAAGTGTGTCCCGTGGATTGCTTCCACGAAGGCCCGAACTTCCTGGTGATCGACCCGGACGAGTGCATTGACTGCACCCTCTGCGAACCCGAGTGCCCGGTCAACGCGATCTTCCCGGAAGACGATGTTCCCGCCGGCCAGGAAGGTTTCGTCGCCCTCAATGCAGAACTGGCGAAGGAATGGCCGGTGCTGACCGTGCGCAAGGACCCGCCGGCCGACGCCGGTGAGTGGGATGGCAAGCCGGACAAGCTGAAGTTGCTGGAGCGCTGAGGCGCAGGCACCATGGCCGTGGTAGCTGCCAACCTTGGTTGGCACAAAAGCGCCGACCAAGGTCGGCCTCTACCACGGCAGGTGCGAACCCGCAGGCAATGAAAAGGGCGCCCAGGGCGCCCTTTTCTGTTCCGGCCCTGGTAGCTGCCAACCTTGGTTGGCACAAAAGCGCCGACCAAGGTCGGCCTCCACCACGGCAGGTGCGAACCAGCGGGCAATGAAAAGGGCGCCCAAGGCGCCCTTTTCTGTTCTGGCCCTGGTAGCTGCCAACCTTGGTTGGGACAAAGGCGCCGACCAGGGTCGGCCTCTACCACGGCAGGTGCGAACCAGCAGGGTCCGCACCCGCCCAACCGGCCATCACGGGGCCAGCTTGGCCTTCAGCGCGGCAATCAGCTTCACCGGGGCTTCGGCGGTGGCCGGCAGGCCACGCGGGTCGACCGCGGAGATGTAGGCGCCGGCGTCGACGGCGACCACGCGGACCAGGAAGTTGCTGCCTTCATAGGCCACGTCGTACGAACCCAACAGCTGCGCGCGGGTAGCGATGGTCAGGCCTTCCACGCCTTCCAGCGCGGTACCGACCTTGGCGAAGGCTTCATCCTTGCTGCCGGCAATGGTGAAACCGGTGGCGCTGACGGCGGGGGCAGCGGCGGCCGGGGTGGCCGGCTTGGTCGCCGAGCTCAGGGTCGGCACCTGGTTGTTGCCGGCGCCTGCCGGCAGGTTCAGGTCCGGCGGCACTTCCAGCGGACGCACTTCCGGGGCCAGAGCGTAGTCGCCCTTGACGCCACGCTTGAAGCAACCGGTGGTGCCGGCTGCGGTGGCCACGGCAAGGAGCGCGAAGGACAGCACGCGGACGGCGGAAACGGATTGGCGCATGTGAATCTCCTGGATCAGACCAAGACGGAAGGTCAGTGGCTGGAAAGGGCTTCGAGGGCGGCGATATCGCCGGCGAGATGGTCGGCGGCAGGCGCGTGTGCGGCCGAAAGCGGCAGCAGCGGCAGGCGCAGATCGTGACCGATGCCGATCCGACGCAACAGCGCCTTGACCGGAATCGGGTTGGATTCGACACCGCAGAAGTCATGGAACGGCTGCAGGCGAGCGTCCCAGGATTCAACGGCTTCGTGGTCGCGGGCAGCGGCCAGATCGCACATCCGGCGATAGGCGCCGGGCAGCACGTTGGAACCGACCGAGATCAGACCGTCCATGCCGGCCTGGATCGAACGTGCGGCCGTGCCGTCATCGCCGGTGAGCACGGCAAAGGTCGGGCTGCGCAGGTCAAGCAGTGCCCGCACGCGGCCGGTATCGCCCACCGCTTCCTTGATGCCGACGATGTTCGGATGGCTGGCGAGCTCGGCCACGGTCTCCGGCAGCATGTCGCAGCCGGTGCGGCCGGGCACGTTGTACAGCACCACCGGCACTCCGGCCTGGTCGGCGACCGCGCGGTAATGCGCGATCAGGCCAGCCTGGGTCGGCCGCACGTACGGCGGGGTGACCACCAGCGCGTGGGTGGCGCCAAGCGCGGCAGCACGGCGGGTCTGTTCGATGGTTTTGGCGGTGCCGGACAGGCCGGTACCGGCCAGGACCGGAACGCGGCCGGCAATGCGTTCGACCGCGCTGGCCAGCAGCTGGTCGTACTCCGCATCGGACAGGGTGGCTGCCTCGCCGGTGGAGCCGGCAACGACAACGCCTTGGACGCCGCCCTCCAGCTGCAGGTGCAGCAGGCGCTGCCAACCGTCGGGGTCGAGTGCGCCGTCGGCCCGGAAGGGGGTCGCCAGCGCGGTGATGAGGCCGGAAAGGGACAAGGACGTGCTGCTCTTGGCTGGGGAGGGAAAACGTCCGCCACGGAAGGGCGCGGGCGTTCTGAATGTTACTTGCGGCGCGAAAGCACGGGCAAGTATGCTGGACACCGGTGGATCCCCGCCTCTGGCGGGCATTCAGACTAACGCATGCATTACCCGGAATCGCCTTGACCGACACCACCCCGCGCCCAGCGCCGAGCGAAAACCACCTCCTGATCAACGCCTATACGACGCATCCGGAGTCCCCCCTGTTGTCCGTCACCCGCCGCATCGCCGACAGCGGGTGCAATCTGGTGGATGCACGCCTGGCCACCGTGGGCCGCGATGTGTCGGTGACCGCGCTGGCCACCGGCTCCTGGGATTCGGTCGCCAAGCTGGAAGCGATGCTGACCCGGCTCGAGCGCGAGGAAGGCCTGAAGCTGGTGTGGTATCGCACCGAAGCCAAGCAGGCGCAGTCCAACCTGCTGCCGTACATCGTCGAGGTGATCGCCGCCGACAAGCCGGGCATCCTGTTCCAGCTGGCCGATTTCTTCGACCGCCAGGGCATCACCATCGAGACCCTGCAGAGCACGCGCTACCGCGCCATGCAGACCGGTGCGGAAATGTTCAGCGCACAGGTCACCATCGGCGTGCCGGCCAACATGCATATCGCCGCCCTGCGCGATGATTTCCTCGAGTTCTGCGACCACTTGAACCTGGACGCGATCATGGACCCGATGAAGTTCTGATTGAAACCCTGATTCTTCGCGCGCTCCTCACGGGCGCGTGGCGTTTCATGCAATTGTCGTAGAAAGAACCCAGGCTCGACAGAAGGACCTCATGAACAACGGCGATACCCTGGACAGCACCACCCTTTCCCTGCCGCTGGCGCTGTCCGGCGGCGCCCAGGCCACCCTCGGCGATTACGCCGGCCAGTGGCTGGTGCTGTACTTCTACCCCAAGGACAGCACCCCGGGCTGCACCACCGAGGGCATCGACTTCAACGCACTGCTGCCCGACTTCAGGAAAGCGGGCGCGGTCGTGCTTGGCGTCTCCCGCGACTCGGTGAAGTCCCACGACAACTTCTGTGCCAAGCAGGGCTTCGCGTTCCCGCTGGTCAGTGATGCCGACGAAGCGCTGTGCAGCGCCTTCGACGTGATCAAGATGAAGAACATGTACGGCAAGCAGGTACGTGGCATCGAGCGCAGCACCTTCCTGATTTCCCCCGACAGCCGCATCGTGCAGTCATGGCGCAAGGTCAAGGTCGCCGGCCATGCCGACGCCGTCCTCGCCGAACTGAAGGCCAATCAGTCCAAGTGAGTCCCATCGCCCACTTTGTCCGCCACCACCCTGCCCTGCAGCAGGCCGTGGTGGTTTTTCCCTGTCCGTAACCAGGAACCGATGATGACCCGAGGCAAGCGCATCTACGTGCTGGATACCAACGTGCTGATGCACGATCCCACCGCGCTGTTCAAATTCGAGGAGCACGATGTCTACCTGCCCATGCAGGTGATCGAGGAGCTGGACAACGGCAAGAAGGGCACGACCGAAGCGAGCCGCAATGCCCGCCAGGTCAGCCGCTTCCTCAACGAACTGGTGCAGGCTTCGGGCCTGGACAACCTGGCCGAGGGCATTCCGCTGCAGCGGCCGCAGGGCCTGCAGCTGCGCGGCAAGCAGAGCGTGGGCCTGCTGCGCTTCCAGACCAGCCATTTCGACGCGGGCAAGAGCTTTGGCAAGGTCATCCCGGACAACGCCATCCTCGGCGCGATCCTGGCGCTGAAGGAAGAAACGCCGGAGATCCCGGTGGTGTTCGTCTCCAAGGACATCAACCTGCGCATCAAGGCGGCCATCGCCGGCATCGTCTCGGAAGACTACGAGAACGACCGCGCGCTGGACGATTTCAGCCTGCTCTACACCGGCGCCACCGAGCTGCCGGAAGACTTCTGGAAGCGCCACGGCGAGGATCTGCGCAGCTGGAGCGACAAGGGCCGCACGCACTACGAAATCCTCGCCCAGGACGGCGAAGAGTGGTACCCGAACCAGTACGTGTACCTGCCGGGCGAAGACGAAGTCGAGCTGCGCGTCAGCAGGATCGTCGGCGATGGCAAGGTGGTGTTGTCGCTGGTCGATGACTTCCGCCACGGCAGCCATGCCGTGTGGGGCATCAGCGCGCGCAACCGCGAGCAGAACTTCGCACTCAACGCACTGATGGATCCGGAGATCGACTTCGTCACCCTGCTCGGTACCGCCGGCACCGGCAAGACCCTGCTGGCACTGGCCGCCGGCCTGGCGCAGACGATGGACCAGCAGCGCTACCGCGAGATCATCATGACCCGCGCCACGGTCAGCGTCGGCGAGGACATCGGCTTCCTGCCCGGTACCGAGGAAGAGAAGATGACGCCGTGGATGGGCGCACTGACCGACAACCTGGAAGTGCTGACGCACAATCAGGAAGGCGGCACCTGGGGCCGCCAGGCCACCAACGACCTGCTCGCCAGCCGCATCAAGATCCGCTCGATGAACTTCATGCGCGGCCGTACGTTCCTGTCGCGTTACCTGATCCTGGACGAGGCACAGAACCTGACCCCCAAGCAGATGAAGACGCTGATCACCCGTGCCGGCCCCGGCACCAAGATCGTCTGCCTGGGCAACGTCGAACAGATCGACACCCCGTACCTGACCGAAACCACGTCGGGCCTGACCTACGCCGTGGACCGCTTCAAGAACTGGCCACACAGCGCGCACATCACGCTGCGTCGCGGTGAACGCTCGCGGCTGGCCGATTACGCCTCGGAGGTGTTGTGAACCGCTGCACCCGTCTGCTGCTGCCATCGCTGGCGGTCGCCATTGCCACGCTGCTCGGTGCCTGCGCGACCACGCAGGGACCGGCCAGCGTGCCGACCACAGAACGCAGTGGCCAGTCCTGGGTGGTCACCCGCCCGATCATCGCCGCGCAGGTGCTCGACACCTGCTCGCGCCCCAGCCCCGGCCGCGAGGCCGGGCGGGTCAGCGGCTACTGGGCACCGAGCCGGCAGCAGGTGGACCAGCTGGAAGCGAAGCTGGCATCGCTGGAAGCGCAGGTGCCACACGTGCTGGATTTCGATCGCCAGTACGTCGGCATCGAGCTGGACGGAAAGCAGGTGATCTACATCAACGCGTTCCATCTGCCTGAAGACAACAGCCTGCGGCCCGCCCGCGAGGCGGTGCGGGTCTGCGATGGCGGCGCGCAGTTCTGGGGCGCGGTCTTCGACCCGGCCAGCGGGACCTTCAGCGAGCTGCAGTTCAACGGCGGCTTCGGCGGGCCCTGAGGGGCCTGCCATGGGAATCCGCCTGCCCACCTGGGTCTGGATCGGCGCGGTCGCCCTGTCGTGCGTGGCCGGCATGGTCAATGTGGTTGGCTTCCTCGGTTTTGAACACCAGGCGGTCAGCCACATGACCGGCAGCACCAGCCAGCTCGGCATGGCACTGGCGCAAGGTGACTGGCGCGCGGTCGCCCATTTGTGGGGTCTGCTGATCGCATTTTCGCTGGGCGCGATGGTCAGCGGACTGCTGATCCAGGACAGCGCACTGCAGCTCGGCCGGCGCTACGGCGTGGCGCTGGCATTGGAATCGCTGTTGCTGCTGGCGGCCATTCCGCTGTTCAAGCAGCATCAGATATGGGGCGCATTGGCGGCCGCGATGGCCTGCGGACTGCAGAATGCGATGGCCACCACCTTCAGTGGTGCCGTCGTACGCACCACTCATCTCAGCGGCATGTTCACCGATCTCGGCATCGGTCTCGGCCACCTGCTGCGCGGGCTGCCGCTGCAGATACGACGCCTGACCCTGAGCGGCCTGATCATCAGCGGCTTCCTTGCTGGCGGCGTGATCGGCGCCTGGCTGTTCGTGCGCTGGCAGTACGACGCCCTGCTGGCCCCTGCCCTGCTGACCGGCCTGACCGGGCTGGGCTATGTGTCCTACCAGCAGTGGGCACGCTGGCGGCGTTGAGCATGGTGTCATCCACGCATGGCGTGGATCTACTGACCGTCACCAGGAAGCTATCGAAGGCGGGGGGGGGGGGGGGGGGGGGGGGGGGGGGGGGGGGCGGGGGGGGGGGGGGCGGCCCCGGGGGGGGGGGGGGGGGGGCCCCGCCCCGCCCCCCCCCCCCCCCCCCCCCCCCCCCCCCCCCCCCCCCCCCCCCCCCCCCCCCCCCCCCCCCCCCCCCCCGCCTCCCCCGCAGAAATCCAGAGCCGCTGTTGCTGTTGCCCCGGCTTCTGCCGGTGCCGGGCGCAGCCCGGCCGGCACTACCCCCTGGCAAGGCAGCACGGCACAATCGCTGCATGAGCCCGACCACCCCTGTTTCCGCCCTGACCATTGCCGGTTCCGATTCCGGCGGCGGCGCCGGCATCCAGGCCGACCTGAAGGCCTTCGCCGCGCATCGCGTGCATGGGCTGTCGGTGATTGCCGCACTGACCGCGCAGAACACCCGCGGCGTCCGCGCCGTGCACGTGCCACCGATCGACTTCCTGCGCGCGCAGATCGAAGCCTGCTTCGACGACTTCGACATCCACGCGGTGAAGCTGGGCATGCTGGCCAACGCCGAGGTGATCCACGCGGTGGCCGATGCACTGGAACGCCATCGACCACCGCACGTGGTGCTCGACCCGGTGATGGTGGCCACCAGCGGTGCGCGCCTGCTGGAGGACAGCGCGCTGCAGGCAATGCGCCAACGGCTGCTGCCACTGGCCACCCTGGTCACCCCCAATGCACCCGAAGCGGAGCTGCTGGTCGGCCGCAGCATCGCCAATGGCAACGATGCAGAGCGGGCCGCCGCCTCGCTCCTTGATCTGGGCGCCGGTGCAGTGCTGCTGAAGGGCGGGCACCTGCACGAAGGCAACCGCGTGGTCGACCGCTACTTCGACGGCGTCAGCAGCGAAGAATTCATCCATGCCCGCCTGCCACTGGATGCGCATGGCACCGGCTGCACGCTGGCCTCGGCCATCGCCGCGCAGCTCTGCAACGGGCTGAGCCTGGCCAATGCCTGCGAAGCCGGCATCGACTACGTAGCGCGCGGATTGCAGCAGGGCTATGCGCCCGGCCGCAGCGAGGTGCTGGTACTGGACCACTTCGGCGCGGCGCCCCACGCATGAGCGATTCGCCACGCGCGCTCACCGTGAACAGCGGCGATGGCCACCGTTTCGACGTGATCGCCTGCGTGCCCGCACAGCCGCTGGCACGGCTGTTGTGGCTGCCGGCGCTGGGCGTGGCCGCGCGCCACTACGTACCACTGGCGCAGGCACTTGCAGCCAGGGGCGTGGCGGTCTACCTGCACGAATGGCGTGGCAATGGCAGCAGCTCGCTGCGCCCGTCGCGCAGCCAGGATTGGGGCTACCGGCAGATTCTCGACCACGATCTGCCGGCCAGCCAGGCCCTGCTCGCCGATGCCGATGACGCGCAGGAGGTACTGCCATGGATCATCGGTGGCCACAGCCTGGGCGGGCAGCTGGCCTGCGTGCACGCCGGACGACGGCCACAGGCGTTCGATCGATTGTGGCTGGCCGCCAGCGGCACACCGTTCTGGCGCACGTTCCCGCCACCACGCGGTTGGCTGCTGCCACTGTTCTATCGCTTCCTGCCGTGGATCGCGCGGCGCCAAGGCGTGCTGCACGGGCGCCGGCTCGGTTTCGGCGGCACCGAAGCACGCGGACTGATCGCCGACTGGGCACGCGTAGGGCTGAGCAATCACTACGCCGCCGCAGGCATGGACGAGGACCTGGATGCGCAGATGGCGCGCGTGCACGGCAGTGCGCAGGCGGTGCTGATGGAAGACGATTGGCTGGCGCCAAGCGGATCAATGCAGGCGCTGCTGGCGAAACTGCCGAATGTCGCCTCGGAATTACGCGTGCTTTCTGCGCAGGAGCTGGGTACGCAGGCCGATCACTTCGCGTGGATGAAACACCCGGAGGCTGTCGCAGAGGCGTTTTTCATTCAGTTGGGTGAAAATTTTCACAAAAGCGTTGACGACTCGCGCCGACATCCGCATAATTCCGCTCCTGTCGCAGGGCGCCCGTAGCTCAGTTGGATAGAGTACCTGGCTACGAACCAGGCGGTCGGGAGTTCGAATCTCTCCGGGCGCACCACTCGACAGACCTTCAGCATCCGCCGCTGGAAGTGCAGTAAAATTTGATTGTGTACCGCGCGCCCGTAGCTCAGTTGGATAGAGTACCTGGCTACGAACCAGGCGGTCGGGAGTTCGAATCTCTCCGGGCGCACCACACACGATCAACACAACAAGTTTATGTAATTGGCGCCCGTAGCTCAGTTGGATAGAGTACCTGGCTACGAACCAGGCGGTCGGGAGTTCGAATCTCTCCGGGCGCACCATTACACCGAAACAGCAGGCCCCGGCCTGCTGTTTTTTTATGTGTGTTTTTCGGCAGGGCTGCGCCCTGCACCTGCAGAGGCCAAAGCAACGGCAACGGCAACAGCAGAAGCAGGCATTCCGTGGGATGGCGGGGCGGTATGGATAGGCAGGACACGCCGTAAACCCATCCATGGGGGCTCGATGGCGCCATCCATGGCGCCAACGGTCCTGCCTACCCATACCGCCCCGCCCCTGACAGATCACCGCGATCTGCGGTAGATCCACGCCATGCGTGGATGACTCCATTGAATTCGAATATTTCGACAGTTGAACGAAGGACATCCATGCCTGGCGTGGATCTACGTGTCGACCAAGGTCGACACCCACCAAGAGCAGGCCAAGCCATTCCGGCAGATCGCGAAAATCTGTCGAAGGCGGGGTGGGTCCGGTTGCGGGAGTGTCCGCGGCATGGATGCCGCGGCCAAGCCCCCATGGACGGGTTTACGGCGTCTCCTGCAACCGGACCCACCCCGCCTCCCCACAGGAAACCAGCTTCTGCTGTTGCTGTTGCTGTTGCTGTTGCTGTTGCTGTTGAGGTTGCTGTTGCTGTTGCTGTTGCTGTTGAGGTTGCCGGCCAGCGGCCGGCACTACTGCAGGTGCAGGGCGCAGCCCTGCCGAACCCTACCCCTCTGCCATCGCCTGCCACCATTGCGCCAGCAGCTCCGGCCGCCGCAGGCGCTCGCGCCACCAGCGCAGGGCCGCGCCATCTTCACCGGTGCGCCAGGCTAGCCAGAAGGTCTCTTCCGGCTTGTGCTCCTCGACCTCGCGGATCACCAGCTGGCCGCGCGCCACCGCCGCGCGCGCGCAGGGCTCGGGCAGGAAGCCGAATCCCAGCCCCTGGCACTGCAGCTTCAACTTGCTGGCCATGTCCGGCACGGTCAACGTCTCCTGGCCCATCAACAGGCCCACCGTTCGTGGCAGCAGCCGCCGCGCCGAGTCGGACACGGCGATCGCGCAATACGGCGCCAACTGCTCGCGGCCCAGCACACCCGGTACGGACGCCAGCGGATGCCCGGGTGCCACCGCAAACACAAAATCAACGCTGCCCAGCGGCTCGACCACGTAGCCCCCGCCACTGGGACCCTCACCGGGAGCCGCGACCAACAGGTCGGCGCGCCGGTCCAGCAGCGCTTCCCAGGTACCGGACAGTGCTTCGCCAAACAGGCGCAGCCGGGTGGGCGCCGCCACCTCGCGGAACGCGGCGATATCCGGCCCCAGCAGCCAGGTCGGAAACACCGAATCCACCGCCAGGGTCAATTCCGCCTCCCAGCCCGAGGCCACCCGCCGCACCCGCAGCTCGAGCTCCCGGGCCGCACGCAGCAGGTGCCTGCCCTCCTCCAGCAGCGCGCGCCCGGCCTCGGTCGGCTCCGCCCGCGGGCCGATCCGGTCGAACAGCTGCACCCCCAGATCCTCTTCCAGCTTGGCCACGGTGTAGGAAATGGTCGAAGGCACCTTGTGCAGGGCCTTGCCGGCGCCGGCAAAGGAGCCTCGGCGGTCGATCGCGTCCAGGATCTGCAGGGCATCGAGGCTGAGCTTGAGCATTCGAAATTTTCGATGATGGCTGTCAAAACTATCCGTTTTTCAAACCCAAGGTGCAAGCGGATACTTCTCTTCAACGGGGAAACACAGCGGCTACCCGCCCACCCCGCCCCATCGAAACCATCGAACAAGGAGATTCCATCATGCTGCAGATCCGCAAGAGCGCTACCCGTGGCCTGGCCGAGCATGGCTGGCTGTCCTCGCGCCATACCTTCTCGTTCGCCAGCTACTACGACCCCCGCTATGTGAGCTTCGGCCCGCTGCGGGTCATCAACGAAGACAAGGTGATCGGCGGCCAGGGTTTCGGCACCCACAGCCACAGCAACATGGAGATCGTCTCCTACGTGCTGGGCGGCGCGCTGGAACACAAGGACTCGATGGGCACCGGTTCGGTGCTGCGCTACGGCGACGTGCAGCGCATGAGCGCAGGCAGCGGCGTCAGCCACAGCGAGTTCAATCATTCGGCCAGCGATCCGGTGCATTTCCTGCAGATCTGGATCTTCCCGGAGGCCGAGAACATCGCGCCGTCGTATGAGGAGACCCACTTCACGCCGGAGAGCAAGCGCGGCCAGCTGCGCCTGATCGCCTCGCCGGATGGCGCCGATGGTTCGCTGCACATCCATCAGGATGCGCGCATCTTCGCCACCATCCTCGATGGCGAGCAGAAGCTGCACCATGCCTTGGCTGCCGGCCGCGGCGCGTATGTGCAGGTGGCGCGTGGCCAGCTGCAGGTCAATGGCATCACCCTGGAAGCGGGTGACGCACTGCAGGTCAGCGACGAGGCACAGCTGACTCTGGAAAACGGCAACGACGCCGAAGTGCTGGTGTTCGACCTGAAGCTGTAACCAGCATGCCCGCGATGCCATCCGGCATCGCGGGCATGTCCTGTTGCAACGCGATCAGAACCTGTACGTCACTGCCAGCCGCACGTTGCGCGGCTCGCCCCAGGTGTAGGTGCTGTACCAGCTGAAGATCGTGTAATAGCGCTTGTCCAGCAGGTTGTTGACGTTGACCGTGGCCGACAGGCGATCGTTGAACTGGTACCTGGCCATGGCATCCAGCAGCCAGTACGGCTGGGTGCGATGAACCACCGACGTGCCACTGGCCGGATTGGTGATGTCGCCGAACGTGGAGTCCTGCCAGCGCGCACCGCCACCGACAGTCAGGCCCTGCCAGTCGCCGCGCAGGCGGTAGCTGGTGTGCAGGCTGAACTGGTTTTCCGGCTCCAGCGTGGTCACCTTGCTGCCGGCCTGGCGGGCGATCTTGTGCGCAAAGCCACCCTGCACCTGCCAGCCCTCGGCCAACTGCCCGGACATCTCCAGTTCGTAGCCCTTGGTGCGTACGCCCATCAGTGCGCGATAGGCATCTTCTCCGTTGGGCGTTTTGCCGCCTGTAGGCTGGGCGAAATTGTCCTGGTCGAGCTGGAACAGTGCCGCGCTGGCATTGAAGCGGCCGTCGAGGAACTCCGCCTTCAGGCCCATTTCATAGCTGCGGCCTTCCAGCGGATCCAGTGCCTTGCCCTGTTCGTCGCGTTCGCTGTGCGGCTTGAAGATGGTGCTGTAGCTGGCATACACCGAATAGTGCTGGCCAAGGTCGTAGACCACGCCGGCATAAGGCACGAACACGCCGGTCTCGCGCGTCTGCGGCGAACGGTAGCTGGCCAGGCGGCTGCCGACGATCACCTTCAACGGGTCGGCCACGTCGAAGCGACCGACCACGTACAGGCCGTTCTCGCGGGTCACCTCATTGTTGCCATAACCGCGCTGCCATTCCGGTTCCGGGATGTCACCCTTCCAGCTGTTGTAGTCGGCAACGGCGGTCGGGTACCCGGGCTGCGGCGAATAGCCGGTGTTGGTCCAGCGCTTGCGCGAGGCACTGCCGCCGACCACCAGTTCATGCTGGCGACCGAACAGGCCGAAATTGCCGCTCAGATAGAAGTCGGCCGCGTTGCTGACCGTCTTGCCGACGTACTTGCCCAGCCACAACGAGACGCCTTCGCCGGTGACCGGATCGGGATTGCCACCGGCGGCACCGGCCAGTGCCGCATCGTAGCCGTTGACCTGATGGTTGAGCTGCAGCTTGGCTACCCAGTCGTTGTCGAACGTATGTTCCAGCGTGGCAAAGCCGGTGCGCACGTATTGGCGCCAACCGCTCCAGTGGGTGCCGTTGTTGAACGAGCGCGGCATGTCGTTGAAATTGCCCTGGCTGTCCAGCAGCGGAATACCGCCCCAGGTCGAGCCCTTGGGATCGCTCTCCAGCACGTCGCCACCGACTGTCAGCAGCGTGCGTTCGCCCAGATCGGCTTCCAGCACGGCATAGCCGACCTTGCTGGTGCGCTGGTAGAAATCCAGATTGGAATGCTTGTCCTGCCAGGCACCTACCGCACGCCCACGCACGCGGCCATCGGCAGTCAGCGGGCCGCCGACATCGACTTCTGCACGGTAATCGTCCCAGCGGCCGACGCCCAGCGTCGCACTGCCAGCAAATTCCTTGCCCGGCTTCTTGCGCACCAGGTTGATGGTCGCGCCGGGGTCGCCCATGCCGGTCAGCAGGCCAGTGGCGCCCTTGAGCACTTCGATGCGGTCGTAGATCGCGGTATCGCTGAGCGTATTGCCGGCCGAGTACGCCGAGTCGCGTGACATCGGAATGCCGTCGTACTGGAAGTTCTGCACGGCAAAACCACGTGCGTAGTACTCGGTGCGCTCACTGTCGTAGGTGACGATGCTGATGCCCGGGGTCACCCGCATCACGTCATCGATACCATCCAGACCGAAGTCGTCCATCTGCGCACGGGTGATCACGCTGATGGTCTGCGGGGTCTGCCGCGGAGTCAGCACCAAGCGGGTGGCGGTGGCGATGGTACCCGGCGTGTACGCGCCGCTGCCCTCGGTGATGGTGCCCAGCTGGTTGGCGGTGACCTGCACGGTCTGCAGGGTCTGGGAGGCTGTCCTGCCCTCTTCTTCAACCGGCGCCGATTGCGCCGAGGCGGCGCCGGCAGTGGCCACTGTGGTCAGCAGAAGACCCTGGGCAAGGGCATTCGCCAACGGGCGACGACGCAGGGACAGCACGGAAAAACGAACAGGCACAGACGACACGACGGGACCTCCACGAAGGGGTGGGATCCTCTGGCGGCGGCTCGAGGGGAAGGGGGGAATGCGGCCAAGGGCCGCCGGCGCAGGAGTTTACTCTCCTGCGCCCCCGCTGTCGTGGGTGGTGCCCGGGCCTGACCAGGCGCTGCTCCGTGGCGATGGTCAGCCGTCGACGGCAGCCACGGCCTCCAGGATCAGCGCTGCCACTTCGGAGGGATGCGAGGCCAGCGAGGCATGGCTTGCCTCCAGCTGCAGCAGGCGCTTGGGCTGCATGCGTTCGGCCATGGCCTTCTGGTTCTGTGGCGCGATCATCCGGTCCTGGCTGGAAAGCTGGTACCAGCTCGGCTTGTGCTTCCACGCCGGATCGCTGATCGCATCGCCGAAGGTGCTGGCCAGCGGCGCCTTCTGGGTCACCGCCATCACCCAGCCTTCGTCGGCGCTGAGGTCCTGGCAGAAGCTCTCATGGAACTTGTCGGCACGCAGCCACAGATAGCCATCGCTGTCCGGGGCGAGGTTCGGTGCCGCTTCGGGCAGGTGCTGCTGGGTGATGCCACCGGGGCTCTCACCACTGTCCGGCGCGAATGCGGCGATGTAGACCAGCGCCTGCACATTCGGCTGGTTGCCGGCTTCGGTGATCACCGCGCCTCCGTAGGAGTGCCCGACCAGTACGACCGGGCCATCGATCTGGCGGATCATCCTGCGCGTCCGCTCGGCGTCGTTGACCAGCGAGGTCAGCGGCAGTTCGACCGCCTTCACCTGGTCGTGGCCCTTGCGGTGCAGCTCCAGGATGACCTTGCCCCAGTGTGCGGCCCCGCCCCAGAACCCATGGACGAGGAGGATGGTCGGTGTGGTGCTCATGCGCTGATCTCCGGCGGCGGCCGGGCGGAATGCCGACCGTCGGGCTACTCTCCACTGATGGCGTTAATCAACGGTGACGCATCCGGACCACTGCATTCGTATGCGTCGCCCGATGTCATCCATGGCACTTGCCGATGGCTTCTGAAAACGTTTTCATGAAGGCGATCCTCTGGAGCCTTCCTCGCGCATGACGCCCTCTTCTCCCCGCGCCCAGCAGCACGCGACCCGCGCTGCGTTCTTCATTCCCGGCTTTGCCACCGCTGCCTGGGCACCGATGGTGCCCTTCGCCAAGGCCAAGGCCGGGTTGTCCGACGCCAGCCTGGGCGGGCTGCTGCTGTGCCTTGGCCTCGGCTCGCTGCTGGCGATGCCACTGGCCGGTGCGTTGACCGCGCGCCTGGGCTCGCGCCGCTTGATGATCGCGACCACGGCCTTGATCCTGCTCGCCCTGCCACTGCTGACGCTCGCCCCCACGCCGCTGGCACTGGGAGCAACGCTGTTCGTCTTCGGTGCGGGTGTGGGGGCGATGGACTGCACGATGAACATGCAGGCGGTGGCCGTCGAGCGCGATGCAGGGCGGCCGATGATGTCCGGCTTCCACGCGTTCTACAGCATCGGCGGCTTCATCGGCGCCGGCTGCATGACCGGCCTGCTGGTTCTCGGCACGCCCCTGTGGCTGGCGTCATTGGTTGCCGTGGCGGCGATGCTGCTGGTGGCCCTGTTGTCGGCACCGCACTGGCGCCCGCAGCGCATTCTGCATGACGGCCCGATGCTGGCCCTGCCGCACGGCGTGGTGCTGTTCATCAGCGTGCTCGCCTTCGTGGTGTTCCTGGCCGAGGGTTCGATGCTGGACTGGAGCGCGGTGTTCCTGGCCGAAATACGCCACGTGCCGCGCGACCAGGCCGGCGCCGGTTTTGCCGTGTTCACGCTGGCGATGACGGCGATGCGCCTGTTCGGCGATGGCATCGTCGAGCGCCTCGGCCGCACCCGTACCATCGTCATTGGCGGCATCACCGCTGCGGCCGGTTTCGCGCTGGCCACACTGGTGCCCTCCTTCGCCATGGCGCTGGTTGGCTACGTGCTGGTGGGCCTGGGCTGCGCCAACATCGTGCCCGCCCTGTTCTCGATGGCCGGCCAGCAGCGCGCGATGCCGGAGAGCATTGCGATCACCGCAGTCACCACGCTGGGCTATGCCGGCATTCTTGCAGGCCCCGCAGCGATCGGCGCGCTCGCCCATGCCACCAGCCTGGGCTTTGCCTTCCTGTGCGTGGCAGCGATGCTGCTGGGTGTAGCGACATCTGCACGTTCGCTGGCCCGCCGCCTGCCCTGAAGCTCAGCTGCGTGCTGGGGTTTTTGCGGGTGTGTCGACGCCATGCACCAGCCATTCGGCCTGGGCCGGCAACTGCGGTGCTGGACACGCGGCTTTCGGATGGTGCTCGTCGCGCGCCATCCAGTCATCGACCACTCCGGCCAGCAGGTCCAGCCGCAGCGGCAGGGTGATGTGATCTTCGCCGCGCATCTCGATGTAGTGCGCACGCGGATTGGCCTGCGCCAACGCGCGGCCTTGGCTGACCGGAATGTGCTGGTCGCCCTGCCCGTGCAGCAGCAGCACGCAGGCGCGGGTATCGGCCAGCGCGCGGGCAACATCCACCTTGTCCAGATCCACTTCGATGCGGCGGCTGGCGGCGGCCACCACCTGGTTGATGTCCTGGCTGCCGTAGCGCCAGCGTGCATAAGAAGCGATGGCCTGTGCCTTCAACCCTTCCGGCTGCAGGGCCATCAGATGCGGAATCATGGTGCGGATCGCAACCCCGGCATTGGCGAACGATTCCATCGCCACCACGCCGGCGACCTGGTCGCCCAGCTTGTCGGCGGTGAACAATGCGGTGGCAGCGCCGTAGGAAACGCCGAACAGGTACAGCGGGCCGGTCACTTCGCCGCGCGCGCGCAGTTCGGCGATGACATCCACAACATCGTCCGACTCGTAGGTGCCGTAGCCGGAGGGACCGGCGCCGGACTGGCCATGGTTGCGCAGGTCCAGGGTGATCACGCGGTAGCCCGACTCGGCCAGCTGCAGCGACCATGGCAGCATCGAATCACCGTTCATCATCCAGCCGTGCAGCAGCACCACGGTGCCGCGCGGCGCCTGCGCGCGGAACGGCTGCGGTACGGACAGGCTCAACCCGGTATCCAGCGGCAGGCCGTTCTGGTGCTGCTGCGGCAGGTAGTGGTAGCGCGCACCGTAGTCGCCCGGATCGAAAGCACGCCAGAAGATCGGCACGCCATCACGGCCCGGGGCGAAGCCATGCCGGTTCGGCAGCGCGGCCACAGCTGCGGCGATACGCGGTTGATCAAGCAGGGTCGAGACGCCACCGGGCGCGATCAGGCGGTCGCTGAGCGAGGTGGACGAGGCCGTCATCGAGGAAGAGCATGCAGCCAGCCACAGGCCGGCGCACGCCAGCAAAAGCAGCAGCAGGCGCTTCATGGGCAGTCAGGGGAAAAGTGCGACAGCGTGGCAGGTTAGCGGCCACGCCCAGCGCCATCTATCGCAGCTGGATGACGGGTTGATGACAGCGCAGGATCGATTCAGCTTGTCACAATGTCGCGACCGGCCAAAGCATTGATCCGGATCAATGAACGCCATCGCACGAATGGCCACAGTGCCGGCATGCGCACCCCGTTCAAGCTCGCCATTGCCCTGGCCGCCACCTTGGCCGCCGCTTACGGCATCGCCCGCAGTACACCGTACTGGTTCGCCCCACCGCAACACGCCGAGGTCGACATCCACGACCCGGCCCTGATCGAACAGGGCCGGTACCTGTCGCGTGCTGCCGACTGCGCCGCCTGCCATACCGCACCGGGCGGCAGGCCGTTCGCCGGTGGCCTTGGCATGCAGACCCCGATGGGCACGCTGTACTCGACCAACATCACACCGGACACGGAGACCGGCATCGGCGCATACGACTACGCCGATTTCGAGCGCGCGGTGCGGCGTGGCATCCGCCATGACGGCCAGCCGCTGTATCCGGCCATGCCCTACGCCTCGTACGTGATCGCCAGCGATGCCGAGATCAAGGCGCTGTATGCCTACTTCATGGGTGCGGTGCAGCCGGTCCGGCAGGACAACGCCGACAGCACGATTCCGTGGCCGGCAAACATGCGCTGGCCGCTTGCCTGGTGGCAGCTGTTGTTCGCACGCCCGCGCAGCTTCAGCCCTGATCCCACCCTGGATGCCGGCCAGCAGCGCGGCGCCGAACTGGTTGAAGGCCTGGCCCATTGCGGCGCGTGCCATACCCCGCGCGGGCTGGCCTTCCAGGAAAAGGCGATGGCCGACGATGGCAGCCGCCAGTTCCTGTCCGGCTCGGTGCTGGAAGGCTGGTACGCGAAGAACCTGCGCAATGAACAGACCGGCCTGGCCAGCTGGAGCGAAGCCGAAATCGTCGAGTTCCTGCGTACCGGCCGCACCGATCGCTCCGCGGCTTTTGGCGGCATGGCCGATGTGGTCGAGCACAGCACGCAGTACCTGTCCGACGCCGATCTGCTGGCGATGGCGCGGTACCTGAAGCAGCTGCCGGCCCGCGAAGGGCACAGCGCGCAGTGGACGCCGGGCACCGACACCACTACCGCCGCACTGCGCGGCGGCGACTACCGGGTGGCCGGTTCGCTGGCCTACGCCGAACACTGCCAGGCCTGCCATCGCACAGATGGCCGCGGCATGCCACGGGTCTACCCAGCCCTGGCGGGCAACTCCATCGTCTTCGCCGATGATCCCAGCTCGCTGGTGCAGGTAACCCTGACCGGCGGGCGCACGCCACATACCGCGCATGACCGCATGGCATTCACCATGCCGGGCTTCGAGCAGCTGCCCAATGCGCAGCTCGCCGACATCCTCACCTTCATCCGCAACAGCTGGGGCAACCAGGCCAGCGCGGTCACTGAACTGGACGTAGCGCGCATGCGCCGGGTGGTGCGTGACAAGCCGGCGCATGTGGTCCCGCAGGAGACGGCGCAATGAGGCGTTCGAAGAAGCGTTCGACAGTGTTGATCGCCAGCGCGGTCGTTGCGGTGCTGCTGGCCGGTGCTGGCACGCTGCTGTACCAGCACCTGTACCCGGACCTGGACGCGGAAGTCGCGAGGACCCTGGACATCCTCGACAGCCACGGCCAGGTGGTGGGCCAGTACCACGTGCCCAGTGCCGAGGAGATCGCCAGCCTCGGCAACGCCGACGCGGTGATGTTCGGCCGTCGCCTGCTCAACGAGACCGCACGCCTTCTGCCGGACAACGTCGGCAATGATCTGAACTGCAATTCGTGCCACATGGCCGAGGGCAAGCGACCGTTCGGCAACCACTACTTGAACACCGGAGGCGGCAGCTACCCGCGCTACATGCCGCGACCGGGCAGGGAAATCGGCCTGGCCGAGCGCATCAACGGTTGCCTGCAGCGTTCGATGAACGGCAAACCGCTGGCCAAGGACGCGCCGGAGATGCGTGCGATGCTGGAATACATGGCGTGGCTGAGCCGCCCGGTACCGGAGGGTACGCGCGTGGCCGCGCCCAGCGAAGGGCCGATCGACAGCACGCTGACACCGGACCCGATACGTGGACAGGCGCTGTATGCCGCGCAGTGCGCCGCCTGCCACGGCGACAACGGCGAAGGCCGGCGCGACGCCAGCGGCGATATCGCGTTCCCGCCGTTGTGGGGCGAGCGCAGCTTCAATATCGGTGCCGGCATGGCGCGTCTGTACAAGGCCGCAGGCTTCGTCAAGCACAACATGCCGCCGGCAACGACCCGTGAACCGCCACTGGGCCAGCAGGTGATGCCCGACCAGGACGCGGTGGATATCGCCAGCTACTTCATCAACCAGCCGCGCCCGGACTTCGCCGGCAAGGCCAAGGACTGGCCGCGTGATCCGAAACCGAAGGACGCGCGCTACTGAGCAACGCCCCGGCCCTGCCGGCCGTCACACAACACACTCCCTGCATCTGCGCGTCACCGCCATGTCATCGGCGCTGCCGACACTCCCGGACTTTCCTCCCTTGAAGGTCCGGTTTCGATGCGAACGATTGCGCGCTTTCCCCGTATCTCGCTGCTTGCCCTGCTGATTGCTCCCGCACTGGATGCCCTGGCTGAAGCACCGCAGGGCGATGTGGCCGATACGCGAAGCGCCGACGCGCGGACCCTGGACCAGGTACAGGTGATCGGCCAGGCCACCAGTTATGCCAAGACCTCGGTGCGCCAGGAAACGTTGAACCGGCAGACCGTGTTGAGCAGCGTCAATGGCGCGCTCAACGAAGTGCCCGGCGTGGTCGTCAGCGAAGCCGATGCCACCGGTTCCTCGGTGTGGGGCACGCAGATCAGCATGCGCGGCTTTGTCACCAACCGCGACACCCAGCAGATCGGCACCACCATCGATGGCCTGCCCAATGGTGGTTCCGGTTATGGCGGCGGCTCGCTGGCCAACCGCTACATCGACACGCTCGACCTGGAAACGGTGGAAGTTAGCCAGGGTACGGCCGATATCTCCTCGCGCTCGAACGAAGCACTCGGTGGCACCCTGAACTTCCTCACCAGCGACCCGCTGCACGAACAGCGACTGCGCATGGTGGTGGGTGCCGGTGACAATGAAGCGCGCAAGTATTACGTGCGCTACGACACCGGCCTGCTTGCAGGACACACCCGCGCGTTGATCAGCGCATCGTCGGCGCGCGTGCATGACTGGATCGACGGCACCGGCCACACCAGCAACGACAACATCGCCGGCAAGTTCATCACCGAGCTGGACCGCTGGACCCTGACCGGCTACCTGTCCTACAACGATGCCGACGAGCCGGAGTACACCAGCGTTTCGCCGAAAGGGTTCGCCACCAACCCCGACCGCGACGGCTTGGTCGGCACCCTGACCGGCATTCCGTATCTGGACCAGAACTACCGTTCCGGTTCGCGCGCACTGCGCGAGAACACGTTCGGCTACCTGCGCGCAGCCTTCGATGGCGGCAACGGTTTCAAGGCCTCGATGGCCGCCTACGGGCACCGCATGCAGGGTCGCGGTGACTGGCTGCCGCCGTACCTGGCCGACGTCAACGACGACGGTGCCGGTCGCCCGCAATCGGAGTACCTCGGCGGCAGGACGGTCTACGGTGGCAGCAACCGCGGCCAGATCTACTTCGTGAACCCCGACGGCAGTTCCGCCCAGCGCCTGGCCAGCTGCACGCCGCGACTCGGCTTCAGCGCCGAGTACGACCCCAACTGCTACGCCGGCAACGTGCAGGGCGCGCAGTCCTACCGCCACTCCCACTACGACAACGATCGCGTGGGCGTGACCGCCGACGTCGAATGGCGGCAGACCTTCGGCGCCATCGACAACACCGTACGCGGCGGGCTGTGGGTGGAGAAGCTGGACCGTTCCGTGCGCCGCGATTGGCACCGCCTGCTCAACGTCGGCCAGGACATCGCCTTCGACCACCAGCCCTACTGGGTGCAGTTCGAGGACAAGTACAAGGTCGACGAGCAGATGTACTACGTCGAGGACGTGGCCCGCTTCGGCCCGTTCAGCGCGCGCCTGGGCGTAAAGCAGTTCTTCGTCGACCAGTCCCGCCACCGCGTGATCGGCGCCGCCGAGAATGTGAAGTCCGACTCGAAGTCCGATCCGCTGCTGTCCACCGGCTTCACCTGGGCCCCGGGCGTGGAGGGCTTGGAACTGTTCGCCGGCTACTCGCAGAACTTCGCCGCGATCCCGTCCGGCGTGCTGGGTGAAACCGATCCCCAGCGCTTCCGCAACGTCGAACCGGAGACCGCCGACAACATCGAACTGGGCATGCGCATCAGCCGCTGGCCGCTGACCGCCTCGGTCACCCTGTACAACATCAAGTTCGACAACCGCATCGTGTATCTGCCAGCCGGCCTGGTCAGCGGCATCGACTACCTCGGCGAGACCGATGGCGTCTACGAGAACTTCGGCGGCGTGGAGAGCAACGGCCTGGAAGCGGCCTTCGGCTACGGCTGGGACAATGGCTGGCGCATCAATGCGGCCTACACCTACAACCGTTCCAAGTACCTGGGCAGCGGCAACGACGCGCGCGACACGCAGCTGGGCATCGTCGATGGCGCCAAGGTGATCGGCCAGCCGGAGCAGATCCTGGTGGTGTCGGCCGACTGGCAGGGTGAGAACTGGAACTTCGGCCTGTCCGGCCGCTACCTGGGCGAACGCTACCTGGATGCGGCCAACGTCAACAAGCTGCCCTCGGCCACCGTGTTCAACGCCAACATCGGCTTCGACCTGCAGGGCCTGTCGCCGCGCCTGAAGGGCATGGGCGCCAACCTGGTGGTGAGCAACCTGACCGACAAGCGTTATCTTGCAGGGGTGGACGGCCGCGACAACGCCTTCATCGGCGCCCCGCGCACCGTCGGCATCTCCTTCCGCGTGGACTTGTGAGTGTGACCCTGTGACTGATACCGGCCGACGCCGACTGTTGCAGGCCGGCGTCGCCGCCGGCCTTTCGCCGCTGCTGCCCAGCATCGCCCGGGCAGCAGCGATCGCCCCTGCTTCGCGCACGCGCAGCCTGCAGGACCTGCAGCACATCGTGGTGTTCATGCAGGAGAACCGCTCGTTCGACCACTACTTCGGCACGTTGCCGGGCGTGCGTGGCTTCGGTGACCGTTTCGTTGCCCCGGCATCACCGCTGCCCGGTGGCGACCGCCCGCGCAGCCTGTGGCTGCAGCCCGACGCCAGCGGACAACGCGCCATCGCCCCCTTTCCGTTGGATACCGCTGCGCACTTCAGCTACATGCGGGTGGAAGGCACGCCCCACACCTGGCCTGATGCACAGCAGGCGTGGGACCACGGGCGCATGGCGCACTGGCCCAAGGCCAAGCAGAACCATTCGATGGGCTACTTCCAGCGCAGCGACATGCCGTTCCAGTTCGCCCTGGCCGATGCGTTCACGCTGTGCGATGCCTACCACTGCGCGATGCAGGCCGGCACCAACCCGAACCGCGTGTTCCTGTGGACCGGCCACAACGACGCCCAGGGCCAGGCAGGCGGCCCGGTGATCGCCAATTCGCACGACAATTTCCCCGAGCTGGGCGGCCATCCGGACTCGTACCGCTGGGCCAGCTATGTCGAGCGGCTGCAGCAGGCCGGCGTGTCCTGGCAGATCTACCAGGACATGGCCGACAACTTCACCGACAACCCGCTTGCCGGGTTCGAGACCTTCCGCCAGGCGTACCGCGGCGGCCCGGGGCATGACCCGGAGCTGCGCGCGCGCGGCGTCAGTACCCGTGGCCTGGCGCAGCTGCGCGAGGACGCGATCAGCGGGCGCCTGCCTCAGGTCAGTTTCATCATTGCCGACGCAGCCGGCAGCGAGCACCCCGGTCCGTCCAGCCCCGCGCAGGGCGCCGCCTATACCGCGCGCCTGCTGGATGCATTGACCGCCGATCCAGAGGTGTGGAGCCGTACCGCCCTGCTGCTGATGTTCGATGAGAACGATGGCTTCTTCGACCATGTGCCGCCACCGGCACCGCCCTCCCCGCTTGGTGCCGGCTGGGCCGGTGCGTCGGCGGTCAGCACCGAGGGCGAATACCACCACCGCCCGGCACCGGGCGACGAGAAATACGATGCCGCCGAGCTGCGTGGGCGCCCCTATGGGCTTGGCCCGCGCGTACCGTTGTATGTGATTTCACCGTGGAGCCGCGGCGGCTGGGTCGACTCGCAAGTGTACGACCACACGTCGGTGCTGCGTCTGATCGAGCGCCGCTTCGGCGTCGCCGCGCCGGACATCTCGCCGTGGCGGCGTGCGGTCTGCGGTGATCTGAGCAACGCCTTCGACTTCGCCCAGCGCGACACCCGCCCCTTTGCCAAGGCGCTGCCCGATGTCACCGCTGTCGCCGCGCGCGCCGCCGCCCTGCCCGGCCGTACCGTGCCCGCGCTGCCCGATGGCCTGCATCCGGCCCGCCAGGAGCCCGGCGTACGTCCTGCACGGGCACTGCCCTATCGGCCGCACGTGCAGGCCACATCGGTGGATGGCGCTGGTCTCACCCTGCAGCTGGCCAGCGATGGCGCCGCGGCCGTGCTGCATGTCTACGACCGCCTGCGCCTGGACGCCGTTCCGCGCCGTTACACCGTGGTACCAGGTGCCCCGCTGCAGGATCGCTGGCCGCTGGATGCGCAGGGTCGTTACGATCTCTGGCTGCTGGGACCGAATGGATTCCATCGCCATTATCGCGGCGATGGCACGCTCGCGCCGCTGCACGCGCACGTGGAGCGCGCGGACGGCCAGATGCGCCTGACACTGCG
Organism: Stenotrophomonas sp. 2694; assembly: GCF_040548715.1. NCBI lineage: Bacteria > Pseudomonadati > Pseudomonadota > Gammaproteobacteria > Lysobacterales > Lysobacteraceae > Stenotrophomonas > Stenotrophomonas sp. 2694. Next base: position 27,315 of record NZ_JBEPSG010000015.1, on the reverse strand, counting down.
CAATCCATCGCCTTCAGCGCGGAAGGTCCAAGTGCAGGCCGGCGCCTACGCCGGCCACATGCCCACCCGCGAACTGCAGCTGGTGGCCGGCGCGGAAACCGTACTGGCCTGGGATCCCGCACCAACCGCAGGCTGGTACGACCTGATCGTGCGCTCGCAGGGCGTCGAGCAACGCCTCGCCGGACGTGCCGAAGACGGCCGGCCTGGCACCAGCGACCCTGCCATGGGCAGCGAACCGCTGCGCTTCGATCACGGCTGAAAGTGATTCTGTGGAGCCGGGCGCGTGCTCGGCTCCACAGGGTGGAACATCCCGCTCAGGCCTCCTGCAACCCCGGCCGACCGTGCTCCACGGCATAGCGCTTCCAGCTCTGCAGCGCGCCGTTCGGCTGCATGACCGTATCGAGCGTCTTCATGTCACCGATCCAGGCATCACGGGTGACGTCGCACAGCACATAACCACGCTTGTCCGTCGTCGCCTTCAGGTGCGGACTGTGCCGCAGCTGGTTCTCTGCATAGGCATCCACGCCCTGCCCGTCCGCGCCCGACGTGATCGAAGTGGCCAGGAACTCACTGGAAATCGCCCCGGAATCGGCATTGTCCTGCACCAGGTCGCTGGCATAGTGGCGGTGCGCATCGCCACAGGCGGTTACCACGTTGCCGAAGCCCACCTTCTGGATGTGATCGAGCAGGCGGCGGCGGCTGGATAGATAACCGGACCACTGGTCGTCGGAGGCCTGCACCACGCCGTCCTTCTCGCGCAGGTAGTTGCCCAGCGAAACCTGGTGGGCGATGGTGTGCCAGCGCGGCGCGGCGTCGGCCAGGCCGTCGAACAGCCATTGCTCCTGCTTTGCGCCAACAATGCTTCGTTCGGGAGATTCCACCTGCCCGCGCTGCGCGATGTCCACCTGCTTGCTGCGGTACTGGCGGGTATCGAGCAGGTGCAGGTCCAGCAGCGTGCCATAGCGCGCGCGCCGGTACATCTGCATATGGCCGTCGCGCGGGAACGACGAAGCACGCAGCGGCATGTTCTCGTAGTACGCCTGGAATGCCTGTGCGCGGCGCAGCAGGAACACTTCACTGGGCGTGCCGTCCTGGTCCTCGGCGCCGGCCCAGTTGTTGTCCACTTCGTGGTCATCGAACGTGACGAACCACGGCGACGCGGCGTGCGCGGCCTGCAGGTCCGTATCGGTCCTGTACTGCGCGTAGCGCCGGCGATAGTCGTCGAGCGTGTAGGTCTGCGGGCCAACATGGTTGCGCAGGTTGGTGAACGGCTGGCCGTTCATCCTGCGCACGCCAGGCTGGCTTTCGCCCTCGTAGATGTAATCGCCGTAATGGAACACGAAGTCGAGCGGCTCCTCGGCAATGTGCCGCCATGCACTGTAGTGCCCCTCCTCGTAGTGCTGGCAACCGGCCACCGCGAAGCGCACGCGGTCGACCCGTGCGTTGGCCGCAGGCAGGGTGCGGGTGCGGCCAATCGCACTGGCATGGCCTCCCACGGTGAAGCGGTACCAGTACGGCCGCCCAGGCGCCAGGCCGTCCAGTTCCACGTGCAGCGCATGGCCAAGCTCGGGGTGGGCCAGCGCGGTGCCCTGCCGCATCACGGTGCGCATGCTCTCGTCGGCGGCCAGCTGCCATGCCACCGCCATCGGCCGGGTTGGCATGCCGCCGCCGAACACCAGTGGCTCGGTGGCCAGCCGCGTCCACAGCACCACGCCGTCGGCCGACGGATCACCCGACGCCACGCCGAGAGTGAACGGCGTACTGGCAAAGCGCGGCGATGCGAGCAGGTTGCGCGGATTCAGCGCTGCCACATCGTTCTGCGCAGCCAGCGCGCGGGCCGCTCCGGCCCACGCACCCAATGCGGAAAGTCCGGACAGGGCAAGGAAACGCCTGCGATTGATCGTATCCAAGACGGTCGCCTTCAGTTGTAGATGATGTGGAAGTAGAAGAAGCGGCCGTAGTCATCGATCTCGGTGCGGAAGCGGCCGTTCGGACCGGTGCTGTAGGTCGGCTGGGTGTTGAACAGGTTCTTGGCCTCGTACTTCAGCGTCACGTGCTTGCTGACCTTGTGGCTGAAGGCCAGGTTGAAGGTCATGTACGGGTCGTAGTACGAATCCAGCCACTGGGTATCGCCGAAGTCGACCAGCATCCGGCTGCGGTAGGTGCCGGATACGCGCAGCTGCGAGCTCTTCCATGGCATGCGCCAGATCACCGAGCCGTTCACCGACCAGTCCGGCTGGTACAGCAGGCGGTCCAGGCGGCGCTCGCTGCCGTCGCTGATGCGGTAGTTGGTCTGCCCGTCCAGGCGGGTGGCATTGAGGTACATGTCGAAGCGGTGGCGGCCCCACTGCAGGTTGCGGTTGGCTACCGCGAACTCGACACCGCGCAGCGTCGACTCATCGGTGTTCATCGGCTGGGTGATCCGGTAGCGGATGTCGCCGACGTTCTCGAACGTGGTCAGGGTATAGATGTCGTCCTTGATGACCTTGTCGAACAACGCCACCGAGACCAGGCCGTTGTTGCCGTTGAAGTACAGGTCCCAGGCAAGATCGAGGTTGGTCGAGCGGCGCGGCTGCAGCCAGGCATTGCCCTGCTTGATGGTGCAGAAGCCTCCGCCCAGCTCGTCGTCGCCGCAGCTGGTGCTGGTGGCCTGGGCGATGTTGCTGGGCGTCGGCCGGCCCAGCGTGCGGCTGGCGGAGAACCTCAGGCGCTGGTCTTCGCTCAGCTTGAAGGTGGCGTTCAGCGACGGCAGCAGGTTGTTGTAGCCGCCACTGCTCTTGCGGAATGCCGATGTGTAGGTGGTGCCACCATCCTCACTGAACGGGCTGAACGCATCGAAGGTGGTGTGGTCGTAGCGCAGGCCGCCGATCAGCAGCAGCCGGTCCCAGGCGTAATGCGCCGACACGTAGGCGTTGGCAACGTCTTCCACGTACTTGTAATCGCTGGTGAAGTCGGCATTCGGGTACGCCGCATCGTTGTTGCCCAGCTTCGGGTAAAGCTCGTCATGCCACTTGCGGTTGTCGATCAACGGGAAACCGGGAACGCTGCCAAGCAGGGTCGAACCCGGGTACAGATAGTCGTTCAAGGTCGCGCTGGTCTTGTAGTAATCGAAATCGATGTCCTGCCAGATCTTCAGGTGGCGATACTCGGCACCGGCAGCCAGACCGAAACCGCGTGCATCGGCATCGATGTTGTAGCTGAAGTCGGCGCGCAGGTTGTCGATGCTTTCCTTGGCGTCGCGCGGCGAGATATAGGCCTGCGCCGGATTGAGCTTGAACGCCGAGCTGGTCAGCAGGCTGGAATCGGAAACACCCACGGCGTTCGGAAAACCATGGCTGTCGTTGGCATAGTCAACGAACAGGTTGCTTGGGTAGGCGCGCACGCCCCAGTAGACCTGGTTGTTGTGGAAGGTCTCTTCGGTGTGGCCGGCACGCAGGGTCAGCCGCGAGAGGTCACCGATATCCCAGTTGAAACTGGCGATCGCGCCGCGGTTGCTGCGGTCCCAGCGGTCGTGGCGGTTCTTGATGTAGATGCTGTTGATCTGGGTGGTGCCGCCGTCTTCGCTCTGGTTGCGTACCGGGAACTTGGCGTTGCCATACAGATCGGTCTTGTTCATCGTCGAGTTCTCGTAGAACCGGTACGAGTACAGCAGCAGCGAGGCATAGAACGGGTCGTCCGATGGCTTCCATTCCAGCTTGGCCGAGCCACCGAAGTTGGTGATGTAGTTGGTGTAGGTGCCGGTGCTGAAGTTGCCCGGCGCGCGCAGGCCGTTCCAGCCTTTCGCCTCGTCGGGGCCGGTGGTTCCATCGGTGAGGTACTTGCCGGCATCGTTGTAGTAGTAGTTCGATTCCACCCAGCGCTTGACGCTGTTGCGCGAGCGCTGTTCATAGCGCGCGACCGCGACGATGCCGAACTGATCATCGCCGCCGAACTGGTTGGAGAACACCGCTTTGGCGCTCTTGCCGAAGTGGCCCAGGGTCTTGTGGTCGCCCCCCGCGCTGCGCCCCACATTGGTCTCGGCCGTGGAATGGATGCCGGCCACGTCGGCGAACACGTACTTGCCGGAGCGGTCAAAGGCGCTGCGGCTGATGATGTCGATCACACCACCGATGGCATCCGGTGCCTGCTCGGCGCTGAAGCTCTTGTAGATGTCGGTGCGGGTGCCGATGTCGCTGGGAATCAGCTGCAGGTTGTTCATGCGCTCGCCGGAGCCACTGCCGCCCACGCTTGCGATCGCGATGCCGTCGATGGTCGTGTAGTTGAGATTGGCCTGCACGCCGCGCACGGTCACGTAACGCGGTTCGCCCGCATCTTCCACCGCACTCAGGCCGGGCGCGGCCATCAGGCTCTCGGCCAGCGTCTCATCGCCATAGCTGTCCATCTCGTCGTAGATCACCGAATCCTTGATCACCGGCGAGGTCTTCTTCTGGTCGATGACCTCATGGGCGGCGATCACCTTGACCGTGCCCAGGGTCGGGGCCACCACCGCTTCCGGTGGGCGCGATGCCGGTGCGGCCTGCCGGCTTTCCCGCGAGACCGGTGCCGCGTCGATGGCGATCACGTTGCCGTCCACCACCGTGTAGCGCAGGCCGGTGCCGGCCAGAAGCGTGTCCAGCGCCTGCTTGACGGTGGCTCCTCGCGGTACCGCGCCCGCCATGGGTGCAGCGCCCGCGCCGGCATACAGGAACTGCACGCCCGAACTGCGTGACAGCTGCTCAAGCGCCTGGCTCAGCGGCTGCGCGGCGATCGCTGCGGTGACCCGGGTCTCAAGCCCATTGGCCGACGCCACCTGTGCATGCGCACCCAGACAGGGAGACAAGGCCAGTACCACCGACAGATAGAGCTTCTTGCGCATCACGGTTCCTTGGAGGAGAGAGGACTGCTGGTACCGCGTCGGCAGGCGACAGCGGCTTCTCCCAAGTAAGAGCCGGCATCGGCGGAAGTGGAGAACGCCGATTCGATGAATTTTTTCTGACAGCCCTTCGCCGAACCGCGATCAACGGCTGGACACCCACACCGTGTCCGCTTCGCGGCGGATGACGAAGCGCGCGTCCCGCTGCAGGAATGCCTGCAGCGCTGCGACCCGGTGCGCCTCCAGGCTGCCTGACAGGCGCGCCGCGCGCGCCGCGTCATCGGTCAGCCGCACCTGTACCTGGTTGTGGCGGTTGAAGGCAGCCGCCACCTCGTCCAGCCGCTCATCGCGGAACGACACCCGGCGCTGCTGCCAGTCCAGCAGCATGGACATCGGTATTTCCAATGGCTGCACCGCATGGCTGCGGTGATCGACCTGGACCACCTTCCCGGCAGGCAGCTGCGCCAGCCGTCGTTGCCCGCTGCCGGCGGTCCAGACCTCCACTTCGCCGGACACCACGCCGATGCGCGTACTCTGCAAACGGCGCGAGACATCGAACACGGTGCCGATGTCGCGGATCCGCAGATCGCCAACCTGCACCTCGAACGGCCGGCGATCCGCTGCGATATCGAACGTGGCCTCGCCGCTCAGCAGTTCAACCCGACGGCTGAACCAGCCGATGTTCACCCGCAGGCGGCTGTCTGCGTTCAGGCGCACCTGCGTCCGGTCAGCCAGCACCACCTCACGCAGTTGCCCGTGGCCGGCGATCAGCATCTGTTCGCGAGGCATCAGCCACGGCACCAGTCCGGCCACCAGCAACAGGCAGCAGGCCACCGCAGCCACCCGCCTCCAGAGTGGTCGGCGTGATCGCGATGCGACCACGGCGCGCGGCACGGGCACCGGTACGGCAAACAACGGCACGACTTTCGCCGTTGCCGGCAGCTCCGGCAACGCGGCCCTGTCCCCCTGCTCCTGTCCGTACGCCACCATCACCGCGCCTACCTGCCGGTGCACGTGCAGGACATGCAGGTACGCGCGTATGTGTTCGGGAGAGCGCTTCATCCATGCCATGAACTCGATGCGCTGAGCGGCGCTCAGGTCACCCTCGCGGTTGCACAGGAACCAGTGCGCGGCCTGCTCGGCCACCTCGTCATCCATCGCTGCAGGCTCCTGCCGGTTCATCCATCCTTCCCGGCGCCAAGCGCCTTCCTGCAGGCATCCAGTCCCTTGCCGATGTGCTTGCGCACCATGTGCACCGACACATCCAGCTGTGCTCCCACCTGCCGGCAATCCAGCCCATCGCGATAGTGCAGCTCCATCACCCGCCGCGTTGTCGGCGGCAGTTGCGCGATGGCGCCGCGGATTCCGCTCCAGCGCTGCGCCCGCTCGAAATCAGCTTCGATGTCCTCCTCGCTGCGCAGTACCTCGGCCAGCAGGTCGACGTCCTCGATCTGTGGCAGGCCGGAGCGCGAGCGTGCCTGTTCACGCGCCAGGTTGGCCGCCACCGCGAACAGATAGGCTTCGGGGTTCTCGATCGCCTGGGCATCTTCGCCGGTACTGCGCAGCAGCCGCAGGTAGACCTCCTGGGCCAGGTCCTCGGCATCGGCAGCCTGTGAACCACGCCGAAGGAAGAAGCCACGCAGCAGGCGGCGCCGCAAGGCGTAGCTCTTCTCCCAGATCCTGACGCTGTTCACAACCGACCAACCACCCCGAGGCTGGAAAACCCAGCAGGGTGCACACCAACGATGACATCCGCATTGCAGCGCTGCATGGCCAAGCGAAGGTTCGCGCAGACCCAATCGTCGCCCGTCTACCCGCCAGCCGATACGGCGCCTACGCTTGTCTCCTCGGCAGCCACCACGGCCGCCCCCGCGCCACGGACCTGCCGGCGCGACTCCGCTCCAGAGCTGTCGCCCTGCCGGCGGTGCCGTGCAGGTGCAGAACCGGCGCTCTCTGGAGACGCAGCATGAACCAGGCACATTTCCCTCTCGACGCCGATCCGCAGGAAACCCGCGAATGGCGCGAGTCCCTGCAGGCGGTGATCGAGGCCGGCGGCCGCCCCCGCGCGCACTATCTGCTGGACCAGCTCGATGCACTCGATGTGCAGCAGCATGGCGACCTGCACACCCGCGCGTGGACCGCCTACACCAACACCATCCCGCTCGAACGCCAGCCCGCGTACCCGGGTGATCTGGCCATCGAGCGGCGGTTGAACGCGATGATCCGCTGGAACGCCATGGTGATGGTGCTGCGTGCCGGCAGGCATTCCAATGTCGGCGGCCACATCGCCACCTACCAATCCGCAGCAGTCATGTATGACGTGGGCTTCGATCACTTCTTCCGTGGACGGACCGAAACCTTCGACGGCGACATGATCTACATCCAGGGTCATTCGGCCCCGGGCATCTACGGCCGGGCGTACGTGGAAGGCCGCATCAGTGTCGAGCAGATGGACAACTTCCGCCGCGAAGCCGGACGCGAGGGCCTGTCCTCGTATCCGCACCCGCGGCTGATGCCCGGGTTCTGGCAGTTTCCCACTGTGTCGATGGGCCTGGGCCCGCTGACGGCGGCCTATCAGGCCCGCTACATGCGCTACCTGGAATACCGGGGGCTGAAGCAGCACCAGGGCCGCAAGGTCTGGGCCTTCCTTGGTGACGGCGAAATGGACCAGCCCGAATCGCTGGCGGCCATTTCGCTGGCCGGGCGCGAGCGCCTGGACAACCTGGTGTTCGTGGTCAACTGCAACCTGCAACGTCTGGACGGACCGGTGCGTGGCAACGCCAAGGTGATCCAGGAACTGGAAGGCACCTTCCGCGCCGCCGGCTGGAACGTGATCAAGGTGATCTGGGGCAGCGGTTGGGACGAGCTGCTGGCACGCGATCACAGCGGGCTGCTGCGCCAGCGCATGATGGAGTGCGTGGATGGTGACTATCAGACCTTCAAGTCGCAGAGCGGCGCCTACGTGCGCGAGCACTTCTTCGGGCGCTACCCGGAACTGCTGGCGCTGGTGGCGGACATGAGCGACGACGAGATCTGGGCACTGGCACGCGGCGGCCACGATCCGCAGAAGGTATTCGCCGCCTACCAGCAGGCGGTGAACACCAGCGGTCGCCCGAGCGTGGTGCTGGCCAAGACGGTGAAGGGCTTCGGCATGGGCGAGGCCGGCGAAGGCCAGAACATCAACCACCAGCTGAAGAAGATGAGCGCCGACGCGGTGCGTGCGTTCCGTGACCGCTTCGACCTGCCGGTCAGCGACGGGCAGCTGGAAGAGATGCCCTACCTGCGCCCGCAACCGGGCAGCGCCGAGGCGCTCTACTTCGCGCAGCGTCGCCAGGCGCAGGGCGGCCAGCTGCCGGCACGGCTGACCCAGGTCGATCCGTTGCCGCTGCCGCCGCTGTCCACGTTCAACGTGCAGTTGCAGGGCAGCGGTGATCGTGGCCAATCCACCACCATGGGCTTCGTACGCATCCTCACCACCCTGCTCAAGGATCCCGAACTGGGCAGGCTGGTGATCCCGATCGTGCCCGATGAATCGCGTACCTTCGGCATGGAAGGGCTGTTCCGCCAGATCGGCATCCATTCCTTCCTGGGCCAGCTGTACACCCCGCAGGACGCCGGCCAGCTGAGCTATTACAAGGAGTCCAAGGACGGCCAGATCCTGCAGGAAGGCATCAACGAATCCGGCGCTATCTGTTCGTGGATCGCAGCGGGCACCGCGTACAGCAACCACGGCCTGGCCACGATTCCGTTCTACATCTTCTATTCGATGTTCGGCCTGCAGCGCGTCGGTGACCTGGCCTGGGCAGCGGCCGACGCGCGCACCCGTGGCTTCCTGCTTGGCGCCACCTCCGGCCGCACTACCCTGATGGGCGAAGGCCTGCAGCACGACGATGGCCACAGCCACGTGCTGTCCTCGGTGATTCCAAGCTGCGTGTCCTACGACCCGACCTACAACTTCGAACTGGCAGTGATCATCCACGACGGCCTGCGCCGCATGTATGTGGACCAGGAAGACATCTACTACTACATCACCCTGCTCAACGAGAACTACCCGCACCCTGCACTGCCTGACGGCGCCGAAGCCGGCATCCTGAAGGGGCTCTATCTGCTGCGTCCCGCCGCTGCCGACAGCACGGCACAGCCTCGCGTGCAGCTGATGGGCAGTGGCTCGATCCTGCGCGAGGTGCTGGCCGCCGCCGATCTGCTGCAGCAGGATTTCGCCATCGCAAGCGATGTCTGGAGTGCCACCAGCCTGACCGAACTGCGCCGTGATGGCCTGGCTGCCGAGCGCTGGAACCTGCTGCATCCGGCCGACGAGCCGCGCGTTCCCTACGTGCAGCAGTGCCTGCAGGACCATGCCGGCCCGGTGGTGGTGGCGACCGACTACATGAAGATCGTCGGCGACCAGATCCGCCCCTTCATCAACGACCGGCGCTTCATCGCACTCGGCACCGATGGCTTTGGCCGCTCGGATACTCGCGAATCGCTGCGCACATTCTTCGAAGTCGATCGTCACTTCATCGTACTGGCGGCACTGAAGGCCCTGGCCGATGACGGGCATGTGGAACGGGGCCTGCTGCAGCAGGCGATCGACCGGTACGGCATCGACACCGGCAAGCGCGATCCCGCCGCAGCATGACAGAACAGCAACGGCACCCGCAGAGCACGCTTCTGTGGGTGCCGCTGCATCACATCACTACGGCAACCGCTTGAACAGGTTGGTCTGCAGGATCGGCGTGCCGTCATGGCCGAAGAAGGCCTTGGTCTCGGTCATCGTTGAACGATCGGCGGCCACCGTGTACACGCGGGTGGACGCCGGCGCGCCATGATCGACCAGCTGCATCACCAGCGTGTTCGGCGCTGGCAGTTTCAGCGTTGCCTGGTTGGCGCCGTAGCTGCCGGTCAGCGCCGCAGGCGTGCCATCCAGCGCCAGCGTACCGTCGGATTTCATGGTCTTGCCGTCATGCAGGACGATATCCACGTGCGAGCTCCACCTGCCCGCACCGGCATCCTTGAATTCCAGCACGACCTGTTGCGGCCGCTGCGCCTCAGGAAGAGCGGAAGTGGCGATCTCCAGCGACCAGCGGCCGAGCAGGGGCGAACGCATAGCGTCGGCCGCCTGCGCCGTCGATGCCTGCAGCGAAAGAAGGGACAGCAGCACAGCAGAAAACAGCTTCATGTGAGTCTCCTGTCGAGTGAAGAACCGTCTGCGCAACGTGCACGATGGCCACACTACCCGGACTCTGCAGCCACCGGGGCAGGCGCGTAACGAACTGCATCACAGTCCGGCAGTCCGATCCGGGGCCAGGCCCCACGGGGTGAGCATTCATCGAGGTGATTCCACCGCGCTCAGCCGTTCCATCCCAGCCCGCGCGGCTCGTTGCTGAAGCCTGCGGCCCGCAGCGCGTCCACCAGCGCGCCGCGATGCACCGGCACATCATTGATCCGTTCCAGGGTGAAGGACAGGCGCCGCCCCCGGCGCAATGCCACCGCCAGGGCCTGTGCAGCGGCAACCAGAGTGTTGGCCGCATCCTCTGCCCCGCCCTCGATCCAGCTGGACAGTTGCCGCCCGCCCTGCGCCAGGTACAGCAGCAACCGGCCGTTGCCGATCACCACCATCGCACCGGAACGCCGCAGCGGACGTGCACCGGCCACCGGCTGCGGCCACGGCAGCAGGCTGCCGAAGGGATTGGCCGGATCCAGCGCTGACAGCGCGACGACCGACAGCTCACGCGGCACACGCTCGGACAGCTCGCGCAGATGGTCGATGGTGCCGCGCTCTGCAAACTGTGCTCCGCCCAGCCCCGCCACGAAGCGGCCACGCAGGACCTGCCCGGCATCTTCCATGCCTCGATAGACAGGCTGCAGTGCAGGGAACCCACCGGTTACCGCTTCGGTCATTGCCGCCGCCCGGGTCACCACCCGGTAGCGATCAAGCAGGCTTTCGCCCAGCGCCAGCGCCCGCACCGTGTCGTTGCTGCGCTCGCGGGGCAGCAACGACCATCGCCCCGCCAGGGTCGGCCCGCTGGCAATGGCCGGGTCCAGCGCCGTGGCCCGCGCGTCCAGCGTCGGCATGAAGCGGAAACCCCGCTTGCGCCGCGAGGCCGACGCAACGCGCGCCCGCTGCTGGCGCACACCGGCCAGGGCCCGCAACGGCGACCACAGGTCGCTGCTCACTTCGCCCCTCCAGGCCAGCTGCCATAGCGCCAGCTGGAAGTCCTCGGCCGCCGCCGCACTGCCGGCCAGGCGTGACTGCACCTGCGTGGCCAGCTGCCGCGCGAAGTAGGCGCCGCCATCGGCCAGGACCTGCACGATGGCGTCCTGCATCGGTGTACGCAGCGCCGGATCCGCTTCCGGCAGCAGCGGCAACGTTTCAGCGGCATGGTCCTGCAGGTGCAGCGATACCAGGCCGTCGTCGTCACCCAGCCGCCCGTGCCCGGCCCACAGCACCATGCCGGTCGCCAGCAGCTCATCAAGCAGGGCCGGTGCGTAGTCGCGCACCCGGGCCGGCAGGACCTGGTGTTCCCACACCGAAACCGGCAGCGGCAACCCCGCCAGCTGCTCGACCACACGGGCAACGCCGTCGCTGCCCTCAAGCATGGCCGCAACGGCACCATTGCGGGCACGCCCGGCGCCGCCTTCCAGCAACACCCCCTGCCCCTCCAGCAGCAGGCGCACATAGGCTGCCGGTGGCACCGGCCGGGTGGCTTCACGTGCGGCCTGCAGCGAACGCAGGCGCAGACGCTGCAACACATCTTCGCTGACCCATTCGTGCACTACGTCCGGCGACGGATGCACCCGCTCATTTCCCTGCTGTCGCCGCGCTGCGCCGAAATTGCCACGCAGCACCCGCCCCTGCTCCTGCAGCCGTTCCAGCGCGCCGTCGACCACCGCCACACCCAGCCCGAACCGCTTGGCCAGCGCGCTGCTGGTGAAGGGCGCATGCGTACGTGCGTGGCGGGCCAGCAGATCGCCGAGGGGATCGGGCATGCCTGCAAGAAACACCTCGGGCAGCCCGCCCGGCAGCGCCGTACCCAACGCATCGCGCACACGTGCGGCGTCCTCCACGGCGACCCACTGCGTGTGGCCGGCAATTGAAGCCGGGATGGCGCGCTGCTGCGCCTGCAGCGCTGCCAGGTGCACTTCCACGCATTCCGGATCGGACAGGCGCAGCGCCAGGTCCGATGCAGGCAACGGTCCCAGCTCGCGCAGCAGGTCGGACACGCCTTCCATGCCATGGGCCCTGCGCGCAGGTTCCAGCCGCTGCAGTTCACATTCAACCTGATCGACCACCCCCGCATCCAGCAGTTCGCCCAGGTCTACCTGGCCCAGCAGCTCGGCGAGCAGGCCACTGTCCAGTGACAGCACCGAGGCGCGGCGCTCGGCCAGCGGCACGTCCGCCTCGTACATGAACTCGGCGACATAGCCGAACAGCAGATTGGCCGCGAACGGCGAAGGCACCTCGGTCGCGACGTCCAGCAACTGCACCTGGCCGCGTTGAACGCGTTGCATCAGCGCGTCCAGCGCATCCAGGTCGTAGACATCCTGCAGGCACTCGCGGGCGGTCTCGATCAGGATCGGGAACTCCGCATGGGCCTGCGCGATTTCCAGCAACTGGCCGGCGCGCAGGCGCTGCTGCCACAGCGGCGATCGACGCCCCGGCGTGCGACGCGGCAACAGCAGTGCGCGCGAGGCACACTCGCGGAAGCGCGCCGCGAACAGTGCCGAATGACCGACCGCCGCGGTGATCGTACGGCGCAACCGCTCCGGTTCGAACACGAACATGTCCGCCCCCGGAACGCGCCCGGTACTGTCGGGAATCCGCGCGATGATGCCATCGTCGCTGGCGACCACGGCCGGGTCGATGCCCCAGCGTTCGCGCAATCGTGCTGCCACCGCCAATGCCCACGGATCATGCACGCGGCGGCCATACGGCGAATGCAGCATCACCCGCCAGTCGCCCAGCTCGTCGCGGCAGCGTTCCACCACCAGGCGCAGATCGGTGGGCAGCACGCCCGTGGCCTGCCGCTGCTCGGCGACCAGACCGAGCATGTTGCTGATCGCGTTGGCGTCCAGGCCACTGGCCTGCAGGCGTGCGTGCAGCGCCTTCGCCGGGGTGTCACTGCTGTCGATGTGCGCCTCCAACGCGGCGAGAAACGCGCCGATGGCCTGTCCCAGTTCGGCAGGGCGGCCCACACCTTCGCCACGCCAGAACGGCAGGCGCGCCGAACGTCCGGGTGCAGGCGTCACCACCACCTGATCGTGGGTGATCTGGTCGATCCGCCATGAGGTCGCGCCCAGCGTGATCACATCATTCACCCGCGACTCGTGGACCATCTCCTCGTCCAGCTCACCGACGCGGCGCGATCCGGCCCGCTCTTCTCCTTCAGGCAGCACCACGCTGTACATGCCACGGTCGGGAATGGTGCCGCCGCTGGTAACTGCCAGTTGCTTCGCACCAGGGCGAGGGCTGAGCTCACCGCTCTGCCGGTTCCATACCAGCCGCGGCCGGAAGCCGGCGAAATCCTCGGACGGATAGCGGCCGGAAAGCATGTCCAGCACCGCGTCGAAGGCACTGCGCGGGAGTGAGCGGTACGGTGCGGCACGGCGTACCCGCGCATACCAGGCATCGGCCTGCCACGGCTCCATCGCCACCGCCGCCACCGTCTGCTGGGCCAGCACATCAAGCGGGTTGCGCGGCGGAGCGATGGCCTCGATGCGTCCGGCCAGCATGCTGTCCACCACCACAGCGGCATCGATCAGGTCGCGCCGCGTACGCGGATACACCAGACCGCGGGACATGCCACCCACCTGGTGGCCGGCGCGACCAACGCGCTGCAGGGCGCTGGCCACCGACGGCGGCGCGGCCACCTGTATCACCAGGTCAACCAGCCCCATGTCGATCCCCAGCTCCAGGCTGGACGTGGCCACCACGCAGCGCAGTGCACCCGATTTCAGCGCCTGCTCGATCTCGCCGCGCTGCTCCTTGGAGACCGATCCGTGATGCGCGCGTGCAATCAGTGCCGGCGCAGCGGAGACCCGGTTGACCGTACTGCCGGTGAAAGAGCCATAGGCCAACCCGCTACCCGAATCGCCACGGATTGCGCCGTCTTCGCCACTGCGTCCGGCGTGCAGCTCGTTCAGGCGTGCGGTCAGCTTTTCGGCTACGCCACGCGAATTGGCAAAGACAATCGTCGAGCGATGGCGCAGCACGTTGTCGAGAATGCTTGCCTCCACGTGCGGCCAGATCGAGCCGATCCGCGCGCCGCCGTCGCGCTCCCCGGGCGTGCCCTGCGTAGCCAGGCTGGACATGTCTTCCACCGGCACAACGATGCGCATCTGAAGCTGCCGCGCCGAGCCGGGTTGGACCACGCTCACCGGGCGGTCGCCGCCCAGGAACGCCGCCACCTCGTCGACCGGCCGCACCGTTGCCGACAGGCCGATGCGCTGCGCCGGTTCGTGCAGCAGCGCATCCAGCCGTTCCAGGCTCAGCGAAAGATGCGAACCGCGTTTGCCACCGGCCACTGCATGGATTTCATCGAGGATGACGGTCTGCACATCGCGCAGGATCTCGCGTGCCTGCGAGGTCAGCATCAGGTACAGCGACTCGGGCGTAGTGATCAGGATGTCCGGCGGCCGCCGCACCAGGCCTGCACGTTCACTGCTGGAGGTATCGCCGGTACGCAATGCGACGGTCAGCTGCACCGCCGGCTCGCCGCGTCGGGCGCGCTCGTCGGTGATGCCCTGCAGCGGCACCTGCAGGTTGCGCTGCACGTCGCTGCCCAGCGCCTTGATCGGCGACAGGTAAAGCACGCGGGTTCGCCGCACCGGCTTGGCCAACGGCGCTGCGCGCGCTTGCCGATCACGCTCGGCGAACAGCTGGTCGATGGCATGCAGGAATGCGGCAAGTGTCTTGCCCGATCCGGTTGGCGCGATGACCAGGGTATGTTGCCCGGCACCGATCGACGACCAGGCCTGATCCTGCACCGGCGTGGAGGCGTCGAACGCGGCACGGAACCAGGCCTGCGTCGCGGGATGGAAGCGCTGCAGCGGGTCCTGCGGGGAATCAGGCGGCGTCATGGTGCGTCGATCATACCCAGCTGCGGGCCGTTGGCCGGGCCTTGGCTGGCGCTGGCTGCATCAGGCAGCTGATCCGGGGTCGACAACAAAGGCCCGGAGCGTAGCCATCCTGCCGTCACGGAAACGCCAGACGTCGCTGCAGGAAGGTAGCCTTCTTCGCACTGGTCATCGCGTGCTCCGCTCGGCGGTCATGGTGCGAACCTGGCACCGCGATCGTGGGCCGCAGGTCAACGTGACGCACAAAGAAAACGCCCGCAGATCGAGGATCTGCGGGCGTTCTTTTGCATCTGGCGGAGCGA
This sequence comes from Stenotrophomonas sp. 2694, assembly GCF_040548715.1. Classification (NCBI taxonomy): domain Bacteria; kingdom Pseudomonadati; phylum Pseudomonadota; class Gammaproteobacteria; order Lysobacterales; family Lysobacteraceae; genus Stenotrophomonas; species Stenotrophomonas sp. 2694. The sequence continues at coordinate 12,084 of NZ_JBEPSG010000015.1, read as the reverse complement.
GAGGGATTCGAACCCTCGATAGAGCTTTTGACCCTATACTCCCTTAGCAGGGGAGCCCCTTCAGCCGCTCGGGCATCGCTCCGGGGTTTTCTCCGCGTCTGGTGCGTTGCACCTCAGCGGGGCGTGAATCATAACGTTAATCACGCGCGAAGGTAAAGCCTTATTCCGCAGAATTTTCACCACCGGTGCTGCCGGCTTCGTCACCACGCTGGATGCGCTGGTAGATCTCTTCGCGATGCACAGCGACGTCCTTCGGCGCAGTGATGCCGATACGCACCTGGTTACCCTTGACGCCAAGCACGGTGACGCTCACCGAGTCACCGATCATCAGGGTTTCGCCGACGCGGCGAGTCAGGATCAACATTTTTTTAAGTCTCCATGGAACCGTGTGGAAGGGTATCCCCCACCGGCTTGACGCTCCGTCAAGAAGCGCGCCCACGACAAAGGGAAAAGATTCGCAATGGTACCGTCAGCCGTCCCGCTCCTACAAGGAGGGGGACGGCAGGGATTCATCACAGGCGGGGGCTGACCCATTCGACGACCGCAGCCAGCGCGGTAGCAAGGGCGGGCCCGTCCTCGCCACCACCCTGGGCGAGGTCCGGGCGTCCGCCGCCCTTGCCCCCGATCTGACCGGCGATATGGGACAACAGTTCCCCGGCCTTGACCTTGCCCATTGCACTGCCGTTCACGCCCGCAACCAGGGCCGCCTTGCCGTCCTGGGCACCGGCCAGCACGATCACCGCGTCGCCCAGCTGCTGCTTCAGGCGGTCCATGGCATCGCGTAGGGCTTTGGCGTCGAAGCCTTCCAGGCGGACAGCCAGAACCTTCACACCGGCGACCTCGACGGCCTGGCCGGACAGGTCGGCGGTGGCGCCGGCGGCTACCTTGGCCTTCACGGCCTCCAGCTCGCGCTCCAGCTGCTTCTGGCGCAGGCCCAGCGCACGGATCTTTTCGACCACGTCGGCAGCACTGCCACCCAGCAGCTCGGCGGCCTCGGCCAGACGGGCCTCCTCGGCATCCACGTAGTCCAGCGCGCCCTGGCCGGTGACGGCCTCGATACGACGCACACCGGCCGAGACACCGCCTTCGGAGGTGATCTTGAACAGACCGATGTCACCGGTCCGGTTGACGTGGGTGCCACCACACAGCTCGGTGGAGTAGTCGCCCATCTTCAGCACGCGCACGTTCTCGCCGTACTTCTCGCCGAACAGGGCCATCGCGCCGAAGTCCAGCGCTTCCTGCATGCCCATGTTGTGCACTTCGGCGGCGTTGTTGGCGCGCACCTGCTGGTTGACCTTGCGCTCGATGATCGCCAGTTCCTCGGCGCTGATCGGCTGGAAATGCGAGAAGTCGAAGCGCAGGCGGTCCGGCGCCACCAGCGAGCCCTTCTGCTGCACGTGGGTGCCAAGCACTTCGCGCAGGGCAGCATGCAGCAGGTGGGTCGCCGAGTGGTTGAGGATGGTGGCGCCACGGCGCTCGCCATCGACCTGGCCGGACAGCACGTCACCGATCTTCAGGCTGCCCTGGGTGATCTTGCCGACGTGGCCATGGAACTGGCCCGCGAACTTCTGGGTATCGCTCACCTGCAGCTGTACGCCGGCAGCGGACAAGGTGCCGGTGTCGCCGACCTGGCCGCCGGACTCGGCGTAGAACGGGGTCTGGTTGGTCAGCACGATGACCTCGTCACCGGCCTGGGCAGCTTCCACCGGGCGGCCATCCTTGAGGATCGCGACCACGCCGAGGCCGTCGGCCTGCAGGCGGTCATAGCCCAGGAAGACAGTCGGCTTGAGCGTGGCGACCAGATCGGCCGACAGCGTCACGCCACCGCCGAACTTGCCGGCGGCACGCGCGGTCTCGCGCTGCGTCTCCATCGCGGCGTTGAAGCCGTCAATGTCCACGGTCAGGTCACGCTCGCGGGCGATGTCCTGGGTCAGGTCGAGCGGGAAGCCGTAGGTGTCGTACAGGCGGAACGCGTCCACGCCCGGGATCACGCCATTGCTGACCTTGGCCGCAACGTCGTCGAAGATCTTCATGCCCGAGTCCAGCGTCTCGGCGAAACGCTCTTCTTCTGCCTGCAGGGCACGCACCACGGTATCGGCCTGTGCCGGCAGTTCCGGGTAGGCCTCGCCCATCTGCTCGACCAGGGTCGGCACCAGCTTGCTGAAGAACGGCTGGCGCACGCCCAGCATCCAGCCGTGTCGCAGTGCGCGGCGGATGATCCGGCGCAGTACGTAGCCGCGGCCTTCGTTGGACGGCAGCACGCCATCGACGATCAGGAACGAACAGGCGCGGATGTGGTCGGCGATCACGCGCAGCGACTTGTTTTCCAGATCAGCGGTGCCGGTCAGCTCCGATGCCTTGCGGATCAGCGCCTGGAACAGGTCGATCTCGTAGTTGGTATGCACGTGCTGCAGGATCGCGGCCAGGCGTTCCAGGCCCATGCCGGTGTCCACGCACGGTGCCGGCAGCGGCATCAACGTGCCGTCCTGCTGGCGATCGAACTGCATGAAGACCAGGTTCCAGATCTCGATGAAACGGTCACCGTCCTCGTCCGGCGAGCCCGGCGGGCCACCGGCGATATGGTCGCCGTGATCGTAGAAGATCTCGGTGCACGGACCGCAGGGACCGGTATCGGCCATCTGCCAGAAGTTGTCCGAGGCGAACGGCGCGCCCTTGTTGTCGCCGATGCGGACGATCCGGTCTTCCGGAATGCCGATCATGTCGCGCCACAGTGCGTAGGCCTCGTCGTCGGTCTGGTAGACCGTCACCAGCAGGCGCTCGGCCGGCAGCTTCCAGACCTGGGTCAACAGCTCCCAGGCCCAGGCGATCGCATCCTTCTTGAAGTAATCGCCGAAGGACCAGTTGCCCAGCATTTCGAAGAAGGTGTGATGGCGGGCGGTGTAGCCCACCTGGTCGAGATCGTTGTGCTTGCCACCGGCACGCAGGCAGCGCTGGACGTCGGCCGCGCGCACGTAGCTGCGCTTTTCCGCGCCCAGGAACACGTCCTTGAACTGCACCATGCCGGAGTTGGTGAACAGCAGGGTCGGATCGTTGCCCGGCACCAGCGGCGCCGACGGCACGATGGTGTGGCCTTTGCCCTTGAAGAATTCAAGGAAGTCGCTGCGGATCTGGGATGTCGTGAATTTGGCGGATGCGTTCATGGGGGCTGGCAGTCTGCGGGCCGGGGCCCGTGCCGCCGGCCGCAGTGGCCAGGGTCGAACGGACCGCCGAAACCCCAAAGGGTATCAGGCCCGGCGCCATCAGTCTCAGTCGTCCGGATCGTAGCGGGTCGCGCGGCGGATGCTGTCGCCATCGAAGCCCCGGCGGGCCAGCAGATCGGCGGCCTTGCGGCGCTGCGCGAGGTCCTGCGGACCGGCCTCACCAAAGCGGCGACGGACCAGATCCCGGGCATTCTCCGTCCAGTCGCCCTCGAAGGTATCCATCGCAGCAGTGATCTGCTCGCTGTCCAGCCCGTGGGTTCCCAGCTCGGCACGTACATGGATGGGGCCATAACCCGTATTGGCGCGCATGCGCACCAGATTCTCGGCAAACCGGGTGTCGTCCTGCCAACCTGCCTCGGTCAGCTTGTCGACCGCCGCCTGCGCAGCCTCGTCCTCGATGCCCCGGGACGTCAGCTTGCGGGTCAGCTCCTTGCGCGAGTGCTCACGACGGACCAGCAGGCCCAAGGCGCGCTGGACAGGCGTCTGTTCGCGTACGCGGCGCTTACGGCCGGGTGCCGGGGCGTCGGAATCGTTCATTCTCGCCTTCAATCAAATGCGCCGTCCCTGGCGCGTCCCCCGTCGGGGAAACCGAATCTGCAGGACAGGGCGACGTCACTGACGGCGCCGCCCTGCCCCACAGCAAGCCTTTACTCGTCGTCGCCTTCGTCTTCGCCTTCCTCACGGACGGCTTCGGTCGGCTGGAACTTCTCGCGCAGCTCAGCCTCAAGCTTGGCGGCAACCTGCGGGTTGTCGCGCAGATAGCCACGGGCGTTGTCCTTGCCCTGGCCGATGCGCTCTTCCCCGTAGCTGTACCAGGCACCGGCCTTCTCGACCAGCTTGGCTTCGACACCCATATCGATCAGCTCGCCTTCGCGGCTGATGCCTTCGCCGTACAGGATCTCGGTGATGACCTGCTTGAACGGGGGCGCCAGCTTGTTCTTGACGACCTTGATCTTGGTCTGGTTGCCGATGATCTCGTCGCCCTTCTTGATCGCGCCGATACGGCGGATGTCCAGGCGCACCGAGGCATAGAACTTCAGCGCGTTGCCGCCGGTGGTCACTTCCGGGCTCTGGCCCGGCATCATCACGCCGATCTTCATGCGCAGCTGGTTGATGAACACCACCAAGGTGTTCGAGCGCTTGATGTTGCCGGTCAGCTTGCGCAGCGCCTGGCTCATCAGACGCGCCTGCAGACCCGGCAACTGGTCGCCCATCTCACCTTCGATTTCAGCCTTGGGGGTCAACGCGGCGACCGAGTCGACCACCAGGATGTCCACCGAACCGGAGCGCACCAGCATGTCGGCGATTTCAAGCGCCTGCTCACCGGTATCCGGCTGCGACAGCAGCAGATCGTCGACATTGACGCCCAGCTTGCCTGCGTAGATCGGGTCCAGCGCGTGCTCGGCATCGATGAAGGCGGCGGTGCCACCCAGCTTCTGGCACTCGGCGATGGCCTGCAGGGTCAACGTGGTCTTGCCGGAGGATTCCGGACCGTAGATTTCCACCACGCGGCCCTTGGGCAGGCCACCAATGCCCAATGCGATATCCAGCATCAGAGAACCGGTCGGGATCGCCTCGACGGGCTCGACCACGCGGTCGCCCATGCGCATCACCGAACCCTTGCCGAACTGCTTTTCGATCTGGCCCAGAGCTGCAGCGAGGGCGCGCTTCTTGTTCTCGTCCATCGGATTGGTCCTTGCAGAGGTCACGTCGTTGGAGGTGCTGTCTTTGGAAGTCTTCTTGGCCATGGGTTCACTTTAAGGCTGGCGTATCGCACAGGCTGAGATTCTGCCCGGCGTTCGGAAAAAAATTATCGGACATCCGTACCAACCTCAGCAGAACCAGAGAATCGCCACAAAAGACCGCGGGAATTGCAGGATGAATCGTCAACGGTTCGGTCGCAGCAGCCCGCAGTACAGGCCCTCGATCGAGAAATCCTGGTCCGGAAGCACGTCAATCGGCTTGTAATCGGGATTGCGCGGCAGCAGGCGGATGCGATCCTTGGCGATCTTCAGCAGCTTGACGGTGATCTCGTCATCGATGCGGGCCACCACGATCTGCCCGGAATGGGCATCGCGGGTCCGGTGCACACCGATCAGGTCGCCATCGAAGATGCCTTCGTCGATCATCGAATCGCCCTGCACTTTCAGCAGGTAGTCCGGTGCCGGCGAGAAGAACACCCGGTCCAGCACCACGAAATCATCCGAGCCGATGTCGGCGCCGATCGGCAGACCCGCAGCAACCCGACCCAGGATCGGCAGACGCAGGACGCTGTCGGGCAGGCCCGGCTCGGCCAGCTTCTCCACCGGCGGTGCCTGCACCAGACGGATGCCGCGGGCCTGGCCCGGCACGCGACGGATCGCCCCGGCCTGCTCCAGCGCCTCCAGGTGATACTGCGCTGCGCGTACGCCCTTGAAGCCGAAGGCACGCGCGATTTCAGTCTGCGAAGGGGGTGCGCCTTCGCTCTCGATACGCTCGGCGATCAACTGCAGGATCGCCTGCTGGGTGTCGGTCAGGTCCATGGTTAGTAGTATTACTACTAACACCCAGGACTGCAAGTGCCGAGGGCGATTCCGGCAGGAGCGAAAGCCGCCGGGCATGGCCCGGCGCTACCGGGAATGCGGCGTGGCTGGTTGGGGGCGGCAAAGGCAGAAGCAGCCGACCCGCGGTCGGCGCTACAGGAATCGCTGCGCGATGCCACGGTTCCCGGCGGGAACCACCGCGGTAATCACACTACGTGTGCTTGCCGCTTCTCCAGATCGAGAACAGGATCCAGACCCCGCAGAACCCTGCGCCGATGAAACCACACACGCCCAACGCCAGCAGCCAACGGCTGGAAACGCCTCCTACGCTGTGCATCACGATCGAGGAGCCGATGATCAAGGCTGCCGTGACGATCCCCATCACCAGCCGGTTCGCGGCGCGGTTGACCTGGTCGCCGAAGCCCTGCAGCGCGTTGGTCTCGACCTTCAGCTGCAGCCGGCCACGGCGCGCCGCCTGGACCAGCTTGCGCAGGTCCCGCGGCAAATCACCGGCGAAGTCGATCATGCCGAGCAGGCTGCGTCGGCCACGCTTGAACAGCGCCCGCGGCGCATAGCGCTGCAGTACCACCCGCTCCAGGAACGGGCGCGCGGCGCTGGCCATGTCGAAATCCGGGTCGAGCTGGCGGCCCATGCCCTCCAGCGTCAGGAAGGCCTTGATCATCAGCGCCAAGTCTGCCGGCAGGGTCAGGTTGTAGCTGCGCAGCAACTGGGTGATGTCGCCCAGCATCTGGCCGATGCGCAGGTCCTTCAGCGGCACGCCGCGGTACTGGTCGACGAACAGGCTGATGTCGTGCTGCAACCGGTTCTCGTCCACTTCCACGCCACCGGCCCAGTCCAGCAACACATCGGCCACGCCCTGCGGATCCTGTTCGACCAGACCATGCAGCAGCTGCGCGACCTGGAAGCGACGCACCTCCGACAACGCGCCGACCATGCCGAAATCGATCACGCCGATGCGGCCGTCGCGCAGGTAGATGATGTTGCCCGGGTGCGGATCGGCATGGAAACTGCCGTCCTCCAGCACCATCTTCAATACGATGTCGGCGCCACGCCGGGCCAGTTCACGGCGGTCGATGCCGGCCGCATCGACACCGGCCAGATCACGTCCGGCAATGCCGTCGACGAAATCCTGGACATTCAGGCTTTCGCAGGTCCATTGCCAGTGCACCGCCGGAATCAGGATGTCGTCACGGCCCTCGAAGTTGCGCGCGATGCGCTCGGCGTTGCGGCACTCCGCGGCAAAATCCAGCTCGCGGCGCAGCGACACGGTGAACTGCTGCACCACCTCGGCGGGCCGGTAGCGGCGCAGATCCGGCAGCCGTGCCTCAACGATCTCGGCCAGCCGTGCCAGCAGGCGCAGATCGGCTTCAACCACGTCACGGATACCAGGGCGACGCACCTTCAGCACCACTTCGCGGCCATCACGCAACCGCGCCCGATGGGCCTGGGCCAACGAAGCTGCGGCCATCGGGGTTTCATCAAGGAAGGCAAACACCTGCGACGGAGACGCACCGAGGTCGGCCTCGAGCTGTTCGCGGATCTTCTCGTAGGGCAATGCCGGGACGGCGTTCTGCAACTCGGAGAGTTCGGCGATCCAGTCCGGCGGCAGCAGGTCGACGCGGGTGGCGAGCACCTGGCCCAGCTTCACGAACGTCGGCCCGAGATCCTGCAGGGCGCTGCGCACGCGTACCGGCGCGGTCATCCGCAGCATTTCCTGCCGCTCCTCGTTCCAGTGCAGCAGGCGGCCGGCACGTTCCAGTACCGTGGCCAGGCCGATGCGCCGCACGACGTCGCCGAAGCCGTAGCGGATCAGGACGGCGGCAATTTCCTGCAGCCGGCCAAGGTCACGGACGGTGCCCAGCGTCTCCCACATCGTTGCCTACTCCGGTTGATTGCCGGAGCAGCATGTCACAGCTGGGCGTCGATGCCGTGCAATGCCGCCGCTACGGTCTGTCGGCGGATGGCTTCACGGTCACCATCGAACTGGAACAGTTCGGCCCGGGCATAGCCACCACGGCGCTTCCAGCCGATCCAGACACTGCCGACCGGCTTGTCCGGGCTGCCACCGCCCGGCCCTGCGATACCGGTCACCGCCACCGCGATGCCGGCACCGGAATTGACCAGTGCCCCGGAGACCATCTCCAGCACGGCTTCGCGGCTGACCGCACCGAACTGCTCCAGCGTCTGCGCGCGCACGCCGAGCAGGCGCTGCTTGGCTTCGTAGCTGTAGACCACCATGCCGCAGTCGAAGAACGCCGAGGAACCGGCGATGTCGGTCATGCACTTGGCGATCCAGCCGCCGCTGCAGCTTTCAGCAGTCACCAGCTGCAGCGAAGCCTGTTGCAGGCGCTGGCCCAGCGCAGCGGCCTGGGCATTGAGTTCGGCGTCGGTCGGGAAGGCCATCGGGGTAGCTGAAAAGTGAAGAACCTGCACGTTGTACCGCAGATGGCAGGGTGGTGTCGCGGCCGCAGGACATGCCGGCCAACGGCCGGCACTGCCTCACCATTCGGGCAGCTTCTCCGGCAGCAGGGCCCGGATCGGCTCGCCATCGGCGCTGGCCGCCAGCTTCTCGGCCTCGGCGATGGGAAGATCGACCTGCAACAGCCAGCCTTCTTCATCAGCCTCTTCACTGCGCACCACTTCCAATTGGTGCAGGCGAGCGCGAAGGCGGCCGGCACTGGGTGGCAGGCGCAACTCGCCGGTGACGTGCTGCAGACCCAACCGCTTGCCGAGTACGGCCTGCAACAGCTCGATGCCCTGCCCGTCGCGTGCGGAAATCCACACCCGCTCACGCCGCGATTCATCCGGCACGCCGTCCTGGCCGTCGTGGCGCACGTCGGCACCCTCGATGCGGTCGATCTTGTTGAACACCAGCAACTGCGGAAGGTCGCCGGCACCGACGGCGGTCAGCACTTCGTCGACCTGGGCGATGCGCTCCTCGCGGTGCGGATCGGCGGCATCGACAAGGTGCAGCAGGAAATCCGCTTCCCGCGCTTCAGACAGGGTCGAACGGAAGGCCGCCACCAGGTCATGCGGCAGGTCGCGTACGAAACCAACCGTATCGGCCAGCACGACGTTGCCACCGGGCACGGCGATCCGGCGTACGGTCGGATCCAGGGTGGCGAACAACTGGTCGGCCGCATAGGCCTCGGCGCCGGTCATCGCATTGAACAAGGTTGATTTGCCGGCATTGGTGTAGCCCACCAGGGCCACGCGCGGCAGTTCGCTGCGCACACGCGCACGACGCATCTGGGTGCGCTGTACTTCGACTTTTTCCAGCCGCTTCTGCAGCTGTTCAACCCGCTTCTGCAGCAGGCGACGATCGGTTTCCAGCTGGGTTTCACCCGGGCCGCGCAGGCCGATCGAACCACCACGCTGGCGCTCCAGATGGGTCCAGCCGCGCACCAGCCGTGTCGACATATGCCGCAGCTGGGCCAGCTCGACCTGCAGTTTGCCTTCATGGCTGCGCGCACGCTGGGCAAAGATGTCCAGGATCAGGCCGGTACGGTCGATCACGCGGCGCTCGAGGAAACGCTCCAGATTGCGCTCCTGGCCCGGGCTCAACGCGTGGTTGACCAGGATCAGGTCTGCGCCGGTGGCTTCGGCGGCGGCCTTGATCTCATCCAGCTTGCCGCTGCCGATCAGGGTCGACGGGTTGGGGCGATCCAGCCGCGCGGTGATGGTCACCGCGATGCTGGCCCCGGCCGAGCGCGCCAGATCACCGAATTCTTCCAGCACATCGTCTTCCAGCTTGCCGAAATGCGGCTGGATCAACAGGGCGTGTTCGCCCTTTTTCGAGCGGTCAAACATTCACCGCTCCAACATCATTCGTCTGCTTCATCACCCGCCTGACCATCCTCACCTGATTGCACGTACCCACCACCCGGGCCGACCTTGACGTTGCGCGCCGGCACCACGGTGGAAATGGCGTGCTTGTAGACCATCTGGCTGACGGTGTTGCGCAGCAGGACGACGAACTGATCGAACGATTCGATCGTGCCCTGCAGCTTGATGCCGTTGACCAGGTACACCGAAACCGGCACGCGCTCGCGCCGCAGTGCATTCAAGAAAGGATCCTGCAGCGATTGCCCCTTGGACATTGCACACTCCTGATTATTGTTCTTATTGGTAGCCGGCGGTTGCCGCGGCCCCGAGCCGCTTGCCGGCCCATGATGGTACACGGCCAGCGTCGGTTCAGCGTGCAACGAAGGTCGACACCGCGCCTGCGAGGCGCTCCCCATCCATATGGGGGTCGAACCAGCGCGCATCAAGCTCGCCGCGCAGCCAGGTAAGCTGGCGCTTGGCCAGTTGCCGGGTGGCAAAAATGGACTTGTCCCGGAAGCGGGCCGCGTCCCCGTCCCCGTCCAGGTACTCCCAGGCCTGGCGATACCCCACCGCGCGGACGGCGGGCAGGTCCAGCGGTGCGGCCACCGCCCGCATTTCCGGCAATGCACGCAGGGCGCGCACTTCGTCGAGGAAGCCCTGCGCGAGCATGGCGTCGAAGCGGGCCTCGATGCGCTGGTGCAGGACGGCGCGGTCGCGCGGCGCCAGAATCAGCTTCAACGTGCGCACCGGCAACGGGGCCACCCCGGGGCGGCGCTGCCATTCACTGATCGGCGTGCCGGTCAGCCGGTAGACCTCCAGCGCCCGCTGGATGCGTTGCGGGTCGGTGGCATGGATGCGTGCTGCGGCGGCGGGGTCAACGGCGGCCAGTTCGGCGTGCAGCGCTGCCCAGCCTCGCTCGGCGGCCTCGGCGCTCAGCACGGCACGCATCGCCGGGTCGGCCTCCGGCATCGGCGACAGACCCTGCAACAGCGCGCGGAAGTACAGGCCCGTGCCGCCGGCCAGGATCGGAGTCTTGCCACGGGCGACGATGTCGGCCACCACTCGGGCGGCGTCGGCGGCGAACTCGGCGGCGGAATAAGTCTGCCAGGGATCGCGCAGGTCCAGCAGGTGGTGCGGTGCCTGCGCGCGCTCGGCCGCATCCGGCTTGGCCGACCCGATATCCAGTCCGCGATAGACCAGCGCCGAATCAACGCTGACGATTTCACCGTCCAGCTGCTGCGCCAGCGCGATCGCGGTGGCGGTCTTGCCGCTGGCGGTCGGCCCCATCACGGCGATCGCCAGCGGCCGCTGATCCACTGCCATCAGTCTTCGTCCGGCCAGCGGAGGGTCGGCTTGGCGTCCACCCGCACGGCAGGTACCGCCTCGACCGCCTGCCAGACCTTCAATGCATCGACCGTCGCTGCCACATCGTGCACGCGCACGATACGGGCGCCGCGCTGCACGGCGATCAGGTGTGCGGCCACCGACGCAGCGACACGCTCTGCCGGCGACTGACGACCGGTCAGCTCGCCCAGGCTGCGCTTGCGCGACAGCCCGGCCAGCATCGGCACGCCCAGTTCAAGGAAACGCTCCGAGCGGGCCAGCAGCGTCATGTTGTGGGCCGTGGTCTTGCCGAAGCCGAAGCCGAGGTCGATCACCAGATTCTTCTTGGCGATGCCGGCCATCTCCGCGGCGAACAGCCGCTGCACCAGGAAGCCATGGACCTCGGCGACCACATCGTCGTACTGCGGGTCGGCCTGCATGTGACCCGGTTCGCCCTGCATGTGCATCAGCACCACCGGCACGCCTGCGTCCGCCGCCGCGTGCAGCGCACCGTCCTGGCGCAGGCCGAAGATGTCGTTGATCATCCCGGCGCCTGCAGCAACCGCGGCACGCATCACCTCCGGCTTGAAGGTATCGATGCTGATCGGCACCGTCGTGCGCGCTGCCAGCTGCTCGATGACCGGCATGACACGACGCAGTTCCTCGTCGATCGACACCGGCGCCGCGCCCGGACGGGTCGATTCGCCGCCGATGTCGAGCAGGTCGGCGCCCTCCTCCACCAGCTTCAGGCCATGCGCGACCGCCGCCTCGGTGGTGTCATGGGCACCACCATCGGAGAACGAATCCGGGGTGACGTTGACGATACCCATGACCCGGGCACGGTCCAGGCGCAGGATGCGGCCGGCGCAATCGAGCTGGGGCGAGATGTCGAACATGGCAGATCCTGCGGGCAACGAAGGTTAGTTTAAGGCGGCGGGGCTGCGCCCTGCACCCGCAGAGGCGGTAGTGCCGGCCGCTGGCCGGCAAGCTCAACAACAGCAACAGCGGCAACAGCGGGCTATCCGTGGGATGGCGGGACGGTGTCGGATTGCGGGGACGCCGCAAGTACGTCCGTGTAGCAACTGTGTGCTGGAGGAGCGCCAGCCCTTCCGGTAAACGGGCACGGTAGTGCCGGCCGCTGGCCGGCAGCCTCAGGAGCAACGCCCTCTGGT
>NZ_JBEPSG010000014.1:0-89433 GCF_040548715.1 Stenotrophomonas sp. 2694 | reverse complement strand
GGGGTGGGTCCGGTTGAGGGGGACGCTGCAAGTACGTCCCTGTAAGCTCGGTCGCGCCATCCATGGCGCTCACGCCCCCGCAACCGGACCCACCCCGCCTTCGACAGTTTCCCGCGATCTGTCGGAATGGCATGGCCTGCTTCTGGTGGGTGTCGACCTTGGTCGACACGGTAGATCCACGCCATGCGTGGAAGAAGGTGACCGACGTGATGGTAAGGGCGACGTTAGAACAACGTGCCTTGCACGGTGGGTTCTTCGCAGCGCGCCGGTTCCTCGGTCACCTCTTCCGCACCCAGTCGCCACGCCAACCCACCAAGGCGGCTGGCATGTCGTTTCAATGCCGCCTCCAGCACCTCGGCGCTACCGGCCACCTGCAGGCGCTGGCGGGCGCGGGTCAGGCCGGTGTAGACCAGTTCGCGCGACAACACGCGGCTGTCCTGCCTCGGCAGCTGCAACCACACCTCATCGAACTCCGAACCCTGCGCCTTGTGCACGGTCATCGCGAACGCGCTCTCGTGTGCGGGCAACGCTGCCGGGTGGAAGGCGCGCGGCTGGTCGGCGGTCTCGCCGGGGAACCAGGCCACCATCGCACCGGTACCATCGCGCAGGCAGATGCCGATATCGCCGTTGAACAGGCGGTGGCGGTAGCTGTTTTCGGTGATCAGCAGCAGCCGGCCCTGGAAGTAGCCCGGGGTGTTGCCAGCCAGCAGCTGTTCAATGCGGCTGTTGAGGCCACGCGCGCCCTGCGGGCCTTCGCGCAGTGCGGTCAACACGCGCAGGCGGCCGGCCTGCTGCAGTGCCTGCGCCGGGTCCACTGCGTCGGCCAGTGCGCGCCAGTGGTCGAGCAGATGCTCGCGCTGGCCACGCAACGGGTCCGCCTCGCCTTCATGGAAGCGGACACCAGCCAGCCCGCCACTGCGCAGCAGGCGCAGGGCGGTACCACTGTCACCGCCACGCACGGCCTGCGCCAGCGGCGCCAGGTCCAGCGCATCACTCTGCCGGTAGCCACGCTGCAACTGCACGCGGCGACCTGCGAACGCGCGCGGCGGTGCCTGCGGCTGCAGCGTCGCCGCTGCCAGCAGTCCATGCAGCGCCTGCGCATCGTCGGCACGGGTGCCGATGCCATCGCCGCTGGCGCGCAGGATGGCGCTGAGCACATCACCGGCTTCCACTGACGGCAACTGGTCGGGATCGCCGAGCAGGATCAGGCGGGTACCGCTGGCGATCGCGTCGACCAGCTTGGCCATCAGCGGCAGGTCGATCATCGAAGCTTCGTCGACCACCACCACGTCCACCGGCAACGGGTTGTCGGCGTGATGGCGGAAGCGCGGTGAATCGGGAATCACCCCGAGCAGGCGATGCAGGGTGGTGCCTGTGCTGGGCAGCGCGGTGCACAGCGCCGGGTCCAGCCCCTGCTCCTGCAGCCGCTGTACGGCCAGGCGCAGGCTTTCGGCCATGCGCTCGGCAGCGCGGCCGGTGGGTGCGGCCAACGCCACCTTCGGCAGGGGCAGGCCCTGGTGCTGCGCCTGTGCCGCCAACAGCAGCAGCAGGCGGGCGATGGTGGTGGTCTTGCCGGTACCGGGACCACCGGTGACCAGGGCCAGCGGGTGGCGCAGGGTTACGCCAGCCGCACGGGCCTGGTGGTCCTCACCCGTTGCGGCGTGCGGGAACAGACGCGCGAACAGGGGCGCCACGGCGGCCATGTCCGGTGCAGGCAGCGGATGGCGGCCGATGCGTTGCAGGCCGACAGCCAACTGCCGCTCGTATTCGCGGTAGCGGCGCAGGTACAGCAGACCGTTCTCGAGCACCAGCGGCGCTTCTGCGGCGGCGGCGCTGGCATCCTGCGGGGTCGCCACCCAGGGTGAGGCCTGCAGCTGCGCCAGCCACTGCGCAGGTTCGGGCCATGCCGGAATGCCATCGATCACGCGCTGGGGCTGGCGCGGATCGAAGCCAGCGTGCCCCTGCGCCACGGCCAGCGAGGCAAGTGCGGCGGCCAACGCCACGTCGTCCGGCGTGTCTTCACGCAGGCGCTTGAGGCTGATGGCCAGGGCGTGGTCCAGGGTGCGCAGCTGGCCACTGCGATGCAGATCGCGCAGCAGGTTCATGCGGTTTCTCCGCGCGCGCGCGCCGCCATCTCGGCCTGGGCTGCTTCGCCGCCCGCAAACAAGGCATCCAGCGCATCCACCAGCTCAGGCGCGAAGCGCTGCACGTGCACGCCATTGCCGGCAATATCCAGGCCCCGGCAGAACAGGTAGCGGATACCGCCCATGTCGCGCGCGTAGTCGTATGCCGCGCCCAGGCGGAAGCGCAGCCAGCGATGCAGGGCCACGGTATAGATCAGCGCCTGCAGGTCGTACTCGCTGTGGCGCATGGCGATCTCCAGCAGGTCCGGGCTGTAACCCGGCAGCCGGTTGGATTTGTAGTCCAGCACATACCAGCGGCCATCGCGCACGTAGGTCAGATCGATCTTGCCGGTCATCAGGCCTTCCAGCCTTCTGCGCAGGCCGAAACCGCGCCGTGCGCTGGAGATGCCGTGCTCGTGCAGCAGCTGCAGCAGCACCGGTACTGCGGTCGGCTCGATGGCGAAGTGGAACTCGATTTCGGCCCGGCGCTCATGCTCGGGCACGCTGCACAGCGCACCGCCTTCGGGCAACGGTACGGTGAGGGTGTGGCCGACCAGCGGCACCAGCACCGCCACGCCATCGTCCAGATCCTCGTCGGCATAGCCTTCGTCGTGCAGCGAGCGGCGCAGCACGTCGGCCTGTCCCTCCGGTGCCGGTTGCTGCGGCTGCCAGTGCGACCACAGTGCGAAGTCGACGTTCTCCAGTGCATCGTGCAGCACATTGCCGAAGCGGCTGCCCATGAAGCGCGGATCCGGCGGCGCAGTGTCTTCTGCGGCAGCGTCCGGCAGCGCCGGTTCCAGCGGCAGCTCGGCACCGGCGGGTTCGTCGGCAGCCGGTGCCGGCAGTTCGGTGGCCGCCGCTTCGATATCGTCGCCGTTGCCAGCGTCGGCATGCGCCAGCTGGGTGAAGCTGTAGACCCACCAGTCATGTGGCACCCGGCGGGTCAAGGCACGCACCGCAGGCAGCTCACCTTCGGTTTCGGCCAGCAGCTGCGGCAGGCGGCCCGGCGGCGCACTGTCATCCAGGTCTACGTCCGCGTGCGCTCGCAGCGCCTGCAGGTCGCCCAGCAGCGGGGCCAGGCGGGTCTTCGCATGGCCTGCCAGATCGCCGGTGGCGATCCACAAGGCATGCTCGGCGCGGGTCAGGCCCACGTACAGCAGGCGCGCGTCTTCTGCACGCTGTTCGCGCTCGCGCTGGCTGCTGGCCGCGTCCCAGGCGTCGTCCCTGTCCAGCTTCCAATGCAGCTGGCGCTCACCCTGCAGGTGCACGGTGCAGTGCGTGGCGGTGTTCGGCGCGCCGCCATCGATGCCCACGAACGGCAGGAACACCAGCGGGTATTCCAGGCCTTTGCTCTTGTGCAGGGTGATGATCTGCACCCGTCGCGCGTCGGACTCCAGCCGCAGCAGCTGTTGCTCGTCATCCTGGTCGGCATTGGCCATCTGCCCCTGCAGCCAGTCCAGCAGGCCGTGCATGCCCAGTGCCTGCGCGGAGGCTTCCTGCAGCAGTTCGCCCAGCTGCAGGTAGTTGGTCAGGCGCCGCTCGCCGTCGATCAGTGCCAGCAGGCGCTCGCCCTGCGCGGCGCAGACATCGGCCACCACCGCGAACGGGCCGCCACGCTGCCAGCGCTCGCGCCAGTGCAGCAGCTGTGCCTGGAACCCGCGCTGCAGGTCCCCCTCACGCTCCATGCTGGCAATCGCGCTTGCGCGCTGCCCCAGCAGTACCGTTGCCAATGCAGTACGCAGTCGCCCTTCGTCGGCCGGTTGCAGCAACGCCAGCAGCAATGCACGCAGGTCACGGGCCTCGCTGGTGGCAAACAGGCTCTGCTTGCCGGCCGCCACCGCAGGAATGCCGACTGCGGCCAGTGCACGCTGCACCAGCGTGGCTTCGCGATGCGAGCGCACCAGCACGGCGATATCGCCGGGTTGCACCGGGCGCCCACGCAGCAGCGCGGTGCCGGCACGCGCCTCCAGCAGGATCTGGTGGATCGCGGCCACACAGGCCTGGGTCGCCGCGTCGCGCGACGCATCGGCGCCAAGGGCTTTTTCACCGTCGCTGCGCAGCAGGCGCAGGGTCAGCGCCGGTGCGGCCCGGCCATCGCGCAGGTAGTCCTCATCGACACGCACGCCACCGGGCCGCACCGGCTCGAACCGGATGTCGCGTTCGAGGAAGGCATCTTCGCCAGCGTTGTCATACAGCGCCTGCAGCGCGCGCAGCACGGCCGGGCGCGAGCGGAAGTTCTGGTCCAGCGCCGGTGCCTGCTCGGCCACCTGCTTGGCTTTCAGGTAGGTATGGATGTCGCCGCCGCGGAAGCCATAGATGGCCTGTTTGGGGTCACCGATCAGGAACAGCGCCGGCTGCAGCCCCAGTTCGTCCACCTCCGGCGAGGCGCCGAACACGGTATGGAAGATGCCCCACTGGCGGTCATCGGTATCCTGGAATTCATCGACCAGGGCGATGCGGTACTGCGCCCGCAGCTGCTTGACCAGGGCCAGCCGCTGCGGGCCTTCCAACGCGCGGGCGACGCCGTCGATCAGATCGTCGTAGGTCTGCACGCGACGCATGCGCTTCAGCACGGACAGGCGCTGGGTGGCTTCCTCGCGCAGGGCGTGCAGGAAGTTCAGTGCCGTGGCACGCAGCCATTGTTCGCGCTGGGCCAGCAGTGCCACGTAGCGCTCAAGCGGTGCCTGCAGCGGCGAGGACGGTGTGCGGTCGGCGGACTTCTTGTTGGTCTTGGCCACCAGCGCATCGGGCAGCAGCGCCGGCAAGCGGTCGCTGGACAGCAGTTCGGCTGCGTCGCCGCGCTCGGCCCAGCCCAACAGCTGCCGGCCCAGCGGGTGCAGCCAGCCCAGCTTGTAGGAAACGCCGTTGATCCACTTGTTGTCGACCGCTTCGCACAGGTCCAGGAAGAAGCGCTCACCATGCTCGCGCACGGCCATCGACAGTTCCGCCGCCGTGCCCTGCAGCGCCGGGCGCGGATCGTCCACGGCCAGCGGCTGCAGTGGCGGGTGCAGCGGTGGCGATGCCAGCAGCGCGCGCAGGTCAGCCGCCAGCGCATCCGGGTGGGACCACAACCAGGTCAGCGGTTCCAGCGTTGCCGGGTCGTTGGCATGCACACGCCAGAGATCGGCCGCCAGCTCTTCCAGCAGCTCGCGATCGCTGGCCAACAGCTCGGGCGGGTCGAAGGTATGCCCGCTTTCGAGCGCATGTTCGCGCAGCACGCGGGTGCAGAAGCCGTGGATGGTGAAGATCGCAGCCAGGTCGATCTCGTCGGCGGCTACCTGCAGGCGCCGCTTCAACGCTTTTGCGGTTTCCGTGCCGTCCTGCAGATGACGTTGCAGCACCTGCCGGGTCAGCAGCGCATCGGGTGTTTCATCGTCGCCCGGCGGCAGATCGACCAGGCGCGCAGCCAGGGCCAGGCGCTCGCGGATGCGCTTGCGCAGTTCCTGGGTGGCGGCGTCAGTGAAGGTCACCGCCAGGATCTGCCCGATACGCAGGCCCTGCTCGACCACCAGACGGGTGAACAGCGTCGCCAGGGTAAAGGTCTTGCCGGTGCCGGCACTGGCTTCGATCAGTCGCGTGCCGTGCAGCGGCAACGCCAGGTAAGGGTCGGGGCAATGCGTGTTGATGGTAGCGCCCACGGCACCGCTGCTCATGCGTGGCCCGCCTGTGGATCATTGCCGAAGCCGCGCCCTTCGCGCACGGCGCTGAAGACCACCTGGCTGTTGCGCAGCAGGTCGGCGTAACTGACGTCGGCGGCGAACGGGTCGGCGCCACGCAGCAGCAGCTGCCAGGCATCACTGTTGGCTTCACCCCAGCTGCGGTCGCTGCCATGCCATTGTTTCCAGCCTTCGCTGCGCTGCTTTTCCACCGGCGCGTTGAACAGCACCCAGCCGGTATAGGGCGCAAAGCGCAGTGGTTCGCGCAGCCCACGCTGGCGCAGCTGCAGCAGCGCGCGCAATGCCGCGCGTGCTGCGGGCACGGTCAAGGCAGGCAATGCATGCGGACCGGGGCCGGCATCACCGCCGTCGTAGAACTGCACCAGCGGCAAGGCATCGCCGGCGGCGTTGGCCAGCAGCCAGTCCAGCCCCTGGCGGATCACCGCGTTGCCGTTGAGGGCGCCGGCGCGCAGGCGCACCAGGCCTTCGGGATGGCGATCACCGACCCGGCCATGCAGGCGAACGCCGTCGATCTCCACTTCATAGCGGCGGCTCTCCAGCGGCGTGCCCTGCAACCAGCCCAGCATGGCCGTGGCATACGGGCGGGTCTTGAGCCGCTCCACTTCAAACTGGCGCTCGCCGAGGATGCCCGACGGCAGCAGCCCGCGTGCGCGCAGCCGCGGGTACAGCGGCTCGCTGTCGCCGGCCAGGGTGGCCTGCACCACGGCCAGCTGCACACTGCGCTTCTCCGGCCCACGCGAGGACAGCACCAGCGGCTCCAGGTCGTCGACGTCCTCGACGTCGTCGGCCAGGCGCAGGCCCAGCGACTGTGCGAGGAACTGCCCGGCCGGATCACACAGGAAACGACGCAGGCTCTCCAGCGAGACCTCTTCTTCCACCGCGTCGTCCACCGGCGGCGGCAGTGCGGCGTCGAACCACGGCAGCAGGCCGCCGCGCTGCCCGCCCAGCCGCCCGGCGGCCGGATGCCACTGCCGGCGGTAGCTGAAGCGGCGTGGATCGCCGTCACCGAAGGCGGCCGGCGAGAACGGCTGCAGCGCGTGGCGCACGGTGAAGTCCCGCGTGGCGGTCGACGGATCGAGGTGATAGGCCGCGGCGGCATCGATCAGTTCGCTGACCAGCACCGAGGGTTCGCGCACGCTGCCATCGCGCGGGTCCGCGCCGAGGTAGCTGAGGTAGAACACGTCCTGCGCAGCAGCAAACAACTGCAGGAACAGGAAACGATCGTCTTCGCGGGTGGAGCGGTCGCCGGGACGGCGGCGCGGCGTATCCAGTTCGGCGGTGAGCTGGTTGAGGCCAGCGGCCGGGTCGCGACGCGGGAAATCACCATCGTTGAGGCCGAGCACGCAGATCACCCGGAACGGCAGCAGGCGCATCGGCACCATGCGGCCGAAGCTGATGCCACCGGTCAGCAGCGGCGCGCGCGTATCGGCCTCGGCAAGCGCACCGGCGAAGTGCGCACGCACCACCTCCGGTGGCACGCCATCGGCGAACCCGGCCTTGTACGCATCTTCGGCGAACTGGTTGAGCAGCTTGCGCAGGCGCTCCAGCGCGCGCTGGCTGTTGGGCGAGCTGGGTGGTGTCGGCAGCAGGGCATCGAGCAGCGACAGCAGGCGCTGCCGCCACTGTGCCGGGGTCAACAGTTCGCCCAGCCGGCGCTGGTAGACGGCCAGCACGCGCAGCAGGCGCAGCAGCCGGTCCAGCGCATCCAGCGCCCCGCCTTCCAGTTCGATCCACGGAGCCACCCCGACCAGATCCACCTCGCTGCCGGTGGCGTGGCCCAGCAGCAGGCGATCCAGCGCGAACTGCCAGGTGTAGGCGTCATCGCTGGGGGCCTGCAGCTGGTCGCGATGCTGGGCATCCAGGCCCCAGCGTGCGCCTGCCTGCTGCAACCAGCCATGCAGTCGGTCGAAGTCCACCGCTTCCAGGCCGGCGGCCTCGGCCAGGGGTGCACTGGCCAGCAGATCCAGCACCTCGTTCAGGCCGAAGCGCGAAATCGGCAGGCCAAGCAGGTGCACGAACACGTCGGCCAGCGGCTCGCCAGCCAACGGACTGCTGTCGGCCAGCGCGTAGGGAATGTGTTCGTCCTCGCCCCCCCGTCCGCCGAACACCGCTTCCAGATAGGGCACATACGGATCGATGTCCGGCGCCAGCACGGCGATCTCGCGCGCCTGCAACGGCGGGTCGAAGCGCGGGTCCTGCAGCAGGCTGCGCAGCTGGTCGTGCAGCACCTGCAGCTCGCGCAGGCGGGTGTGGCAGGCGTGCACCTGCAGGCTCGGGTCGTCGCTGCGCAGGCCATCGCGCAGTTCACCGGAAGGCAAGGCACGACGGTGGAACAGGTCGCGCTGCAGGCGATGCAGCAGGCTGTCGGACAGCCCGCCCTGGTCCATCGTCGGCCGCGTGTCTTGCTCGGGGTCGGAATAGGCCGCGATCTCGCCGGCCGGATGCACCACTTCATAGCTGCCCAGCACCGCCATGAAATCGCGGCCGGCCGCACCCCACGCTTCCAGCAGGCGGTTCTCGCCGGCGGCCTCGCCGAACGGGTCCGGCGCACCGCTGCGCAGGCGCTCTGCCAGGGTCTGCAGGTCGCCCCAGTAGGACTGCACCGGCGTGGGCAGATAGAAATGCAGTTCGCCCACCCGCGACTGGGTGGCCATCACCCGCAGTACGTCGGGCGAGATGTTGAGGGTGGCGAACGCCGACATCCGCGGCGGCAGGCCCTGCGGCAGCGGTTGGCCGGCGCCCTCGAAGCGGTCCAGGTACGCCTGGATGCGGCGCGCGCGGTAACCATGGCCGGCGGCGATGCTGCGCCACAGGATGGCCTGCGGATCGGCCGCGTCGGCGCCGGCTTCCCAGCGCAGCAGCCAGTCGCGGCGCCAGGCCTGGTACTTCTCGAACACCGAGGCCAGTTCGCCGGCCAGGGCCCAGGGTTTGAGCGCGTCGCCCCCGGCAAGATAGGACTGCAGCGCGCGCATCGGTGGCTGTGCCAGCAGCTGCGGATCGCGCAGGGCCTGGTACAGGCGCCAGTGCAGGGCGGCCGCGTCCAGGTCGTCGGCTTCGCCCTCGACATTGGCGTTCAACGCACGGGCGACGAACTCACCGGGGGTCAGGAATTCCAGGTTGGCGGCCACGCCATACTCGGCAGCCAGTGTCGCCTGCAGCCAGCGCCGCATCGCCACCTGCGGGATCAGCACCACCTCCGGCGCCAGCAGCGGCTGTCCCGGCACCGGCACACGCACGTTGCGCGCCAGCAGGGCAGCCAGCACGTCCAGCGAATTGGAATGGTAGAGGCGGAAGTCGCTGCCCGGGTCACTCATCGTGCACAGTGTGCAGCACACCCGCCCGTATTCAATCCCGGGGTACGGTGATCGCGACGGATTGTTCCGGTCGTTTTCGGAATTGTCCCGGTCTGGCGACGGTCCGACCGTGCAACAATACTGCACCGTCCAGTCTGCTTATGTTCAGCAGTCTGACCCGATGCTTCAATGTCGAAAAAACGTTAAGGGTGCCCATGTCGGCTTCCACTCCCAGTCTGGTGCAGTTGTCCAACGTCCGCATCGACCGGAGCGGGCGCACGATCCTGCGCGACGTTTCGCTGCAGGTGCCCAAGGGCAGCATCACCGCGGTGCTCGGTCCGTCCGGCAGCGGCAAGTCGACCCTGCTGGCGGCGCTGACCGGCGAACTGCGTCCGGTTGCAGGCGACGTCACCCTGTTCGGCAAACCCATCCCGCAGCGTACCGCCGAGCTTCTGGAGATGCGCAAGAGCGTTGGCGTACTGCTGCAGGGCAATGGCCTGCTGACCGACCTGACCGTGGCCGAGAACGTCGCCCTGCCGTTGCGCACCCACACCCGCCTGCCGGCACCGGTGCTGCGCCGGCTGGTGCAGATGAAGCTGCATTCGGTCGGCCTGCTGGCCGCCGCCGATGCCTGGCCGCGTGAGCTGTCCGGTGGCATGGCCCGGCGCGTGGCACTGGCCCGCGCGTTGGCCCTGGACCCGCCGCTGATGATCTACGACGAGCCGCTGACCGGGCTGGACCCGATCGCCTCGGGGGTGATCATGAGCCTGATCCAGCGCCTCAACCACAGCCTGGGCCTGACCAGCATCATCGTCAGCCACCACGTGCACGAGACCCTGCCGATCTGCGACCAGGTAATCGCGATCGCCAATGGCGGCATCGTGTTCCAGGGCACGCCGGAGGCGCTGCAGACCAGCCAGGACCCGCTGCTGCAGCAGTTCCTGCATGGCCAGCCCGATGGTCCCATCCCGTTTGATGCCGCACCGCGCGCGAGGGTTGCCTGATGCCGTTCGTGCAAGCCACCCGCTCGCTGGGTCGTGCCGGCCTGTTCTCGCTGACCGTGCTGCGCGGTTCGCTGCCGACCCGTGATTTCCTGGCCGAGCTGACCCGCGAGATCTACAAGATCGGTGCGCGCTCGCTGCCGATCATCGCCGTCGGCGGCGCCTTCGTCGGCCTGGTGCTGACCCTGCAGGGCTACCGCACGCTGACCACCTTCGGTGCGGCCGACGCGCTGTCCACCCTGCTCGGCCTGTCGCTGTACCGCGAACTGGCACCGGTGCTGACCGCGTTGTTGTTCATCGGCCGCGCCGGCAGTTCGATCGCCGCCGAGCTGGGCCTGATGCGCGCCACCGACCAGATCAAGGCGCTGGAACTGATGGCCATCGACCCGGTGGCCAAGGCCGTGGCACCGCGCTTCTGGGCGGCGGTACTGACCGTGCCGCTGCTGACCGGCATCTTCTGTTCGCTGGCGATCAGTGCCAGCTACTTCGAAGCCGTGCACGTGCTGGGCCTGGACAACGGCGTGTTCTGGTCGGCGCTGCGTGGCAGCGTGGACTTCTGGGACGACTTCGGCGTGGCGATGCTGAAGTCGGCGATCTTCGGTGGTACCGCGGCCCTGGTGGCCGCCTATGTCGGCTTCCACGCCGAACCGACCATCGAAGGCACGTCCGTCGCCACCACCCGTGCGGTGGTCAACGCCTCGCTGCTGGTGCTGATGTTCAACTTCGTACTGTCGGCAATGTTGTTCACCTAACCCCTCCATCGGCGGTGCGCATCGGCGCGCGGCCACCACGACTGATCAGGTAATCCACATGGCCATCCGCGGTCCCAGACTCGAATTCTCCGTCGGCGCCTTCCTGCTGCTGGCCCTGGCCTCGCTGATGGTGCTGGCCGTCGCCTCGACCAACCAGCGCTGGAGCTGGGGTGGCGAAGGCTATGAACTCAAGGCACGCTTCTCCCAGGTCGGCCAGCTGCGCAAGCAGGCGCCGGTGAAGATCGGTGGTGTCACCGTCGGCCAGGTCGCAGCGATCGATCTGGACCCGGTGAAGTTCGAATCGATCGTGACCCTGCGCATGGACAGCAAGGTCAAGGATCTGCCGGCCGATACCTCGGCGGGCATCTTCACCAGTGGTTTGCTCGGCGAGAGCTATATCGGTCTGCAGCCCGGCGGCGATCCGGACGTGCTGAAGCCCGGCGAGGAGATCGTGTTCACCCAGCCGGCCGTGGACCTGATCCAGCTGGTCGGCAAATACATGTTCAGTGGCGGCGCCGGTGGCGGCGCTGCTCCGAAGCCCAACGATGGCGCGCAGGCGCCTGCAACGGAACCGCAACCATGAAGATGAAACTGATCCCGGCCCTGCTCGCCTCGTCGCTGCTGCTGGCTACCCCGTTCCTGGCCCAGGCGCAGGCCGCCGCCCCCGCTGCTGCCGCCCCCCAGGGCCAGGCCGGCAAGGTGGTGATCGACGCCAGCACGCGCATCCTCACCACCCTGCAGCAGCGCCGTGCCGAATTCAGCGGCAACCCGGCCAGCCTGCGCAGCTATATCGACAGCGAGCTCAACCGCACCTTCGACCGCGACTATGCCGCGCGCCTGGTGCTGGGCACGCACGCACGCGGCGCTGCGGACGCTGACATCAAGCTGTTCGCCAATGCGATGGCCGACAACCTGATGCAGCGCTATGGCTCGACCCTGCTCAACATCCAGGGCAAGCCGAGCTTCCGCCTGAAGGGCGAAAGCCCGCTGCCGGGCAACCGCGGCGTGCGCGTGAGCACCGAGCTGGTGCGTGCCGGCAGCGAGCCGACGCCGGTGGAGTACTGGATGCGCAACGAAGGCGGCCAGTGGAAGATCTTCGACGTGAACATCGAAGGCATCTCCTACGTGCAGACCTTCCGCAACCAGTTCGATGCCCCGCTGCGACAGAAGGGCATCAAGCAGGTGGCCACCGAACTGCGCAGCGGCAGCATGCAGGCTGGGCCGGCCGGCAATGGCAAATAAGGCGCTGGCGCTGCTGGAAGGTGACACCCTGCGCCTGCGCGGGGTGCTCGACCGTGCAGCGGTGATCGCGCTGTGGCCGCAACTGCAGGCCCTGCCTGCGCAGCTGTCGCGGCTGGAACTGGCGGAGGTCGAGCGCGTGGACAGCGCCGGCCTGGCGTTGTTGGCCGAGTTGGCCGCACGCGCGCGCCAGGGCGGCCATCCGCTGACAATCTCCGGCGCCCCCGCCGGCTACAACGAGCTGAGCGCGGCCTACCGGCTGTCGCCCGACCTGGACTTCAACGCTACTTCTGCTGCGAGCTGACATGAACGTCGTGCGCGTTTTCCCTCTGATCCTCCTGGCCGCCGCGCTCAGCGCCTGTGCCGGCAAGCCGGCGCGCAGCGACGCGCCGACCGCCGACACCGTGGTGCCGGCGACGAACACCACCACGGTCGACAACGCTGCTGGTGCGGATGCGCCTGCTGCGAGCGTCGCAGCCGACGCCCCCGTACCTGCTGCGGCCGCGCCGGCACCGGCTACCGCCTCGCAGGGTGCAACCGGCAGTGATGCCACCGCCGCCGCACCGGGCGGCGATGACGACTTCGACGCGCTGTACGGCGCCAATGGCAGCACCACCAGCACTACCGCGTACGACCCGTGGGAACCGTTCAACCGCAAGGTGCACGGGTTCAACAACGCCGTCGACCGCGGTATCGCTCGCCCGCTGGCAACCGCCTATACCCACGTAGTGCCGCGCTTTGCCCGTACCGGCGTGAGCAACTTCTTCAGCAACCTGCGTGCGCCGCTGACCATCACCAACCAGCTGCTGCAGGGCCGCCCCGGCGACGCCTGGGACAGCCTGGGCCGGTTCCTGATGAACAGCACGCTGGGCATCGGTGGCCTGTTCGACCCGGCCAGCAAGGCGATGGTGCCGCGACGCAACGAGGACTTCGGGCAGACCCTGGGGGCCTGGGGCTGGCGTCGCTCGCGCTACGTGGAACTGCCGTTCTTCGGCCCGCGTACCGTGCGTGATGTGTTCGGCCTGGCCGGTGACATCCCGCTGTCGCCGATCCGCCGCATCGAAAGCGACAAGTACCGCATCGGTCTGCAGGGCCTGCAGCTGGTCGATACCCGCGCGCAGCTGCTGGCGATCGACGACCTGCGCGATACCGCGGTGGACGAATACGCTTTGGTCCGCGATGCCTGGATGCAGCGCCGCAACTACCAGATCGAGAACGACCTGCGTGGCAAGCGCGAGCGTGGCAGCGACGATGCGAACTCGCCGATCCCGGTCGATGCGATGCCGATGCCGCAGTGGACCAATTGACCGCTGCTGGCAACGCATGAAAAAACCCCGCCTCGGCGGGGTTTTTTGTTTTACCGGCAGGTGCCAACCTTGGTTGGCACGTCGTCTTCAGGCCGCCAGCGCCGCCTCGACCGCTTCGCGCAGGCGCGCGTCATCGGCGGCAACGTCCGGGGCAAAGCGGGCGATGACCTTGCCATCGCGGCCAACCAGGAACTTCTCGAAGTTCCACAGCACCGCCGGTGCCGGGTGGATCGGAATCTCCTTGCTGGCCAGGCGCTCGCGCAGCGGGCCTTCACCGATCGCCTGCGGCTGCGCGGCGGTCAGCTGCTGGTACAGCGGGTGGGTATCTTCACCGGCCACGCTGATCTTGGCGAACATCGGGAAGCTCACATCGTAGGTCAGCTGGCAGAACTGCTGGATCTCCGCCTCGCTGCCCGGCTCCTGGCCGAGGAAGTTGTTGGCCGGGAAGCCCAGTACTTCCAGCCCCTGCGCGTGCTTTTCCGCATACAGCGCCTGCAGGCCTTCGTACTGCGGGGTCAGGCCGCACTTGGACGCCACGTTGACCAGCAGCAGCACCTTGCCCTGGTAGTCGGCAAGAGAGGACGGCTGGCCGTCGATGGTGGTGAGGGAAATATCCTGGATCGAGGTGCTCACGCGGGGCTCCGGCTACAGCGGGGAAAGGCCCACCAGCATACCGCCGCAGGTGACCGGTAGTGCCGGCCGCTGGCCGGCAGCCTCATGAATCTTCGGGAACGGTCGTGCAGCTGCCGGCCAGCGGCCGGCACTACCGTCAGTCGACGCAGAGGGTGCCTTGTGCCTTGCCACCGTCGATGCGTTGGCGGCAACCGAAGTTCTGGCTGACATCACGCTGGCAGGTGCCGGTTGCCACCGCGCCTGCGGTCACCTCGGCGGACGCCAGGCACTGGCCGCTGCAGTCGCTCTTGCTGCTGCAGGACTTGCCGGCGTCGGCATAGGGAATCACGCACTGCACCCGTTGCAGGCGGCCCAACGGCTGCAGGGTACCGCCCGCCGCGCGGCAGTCCACATCGCGTGCTTCTTCATAGGCTGCAGCGGCTTCAGGGCTGTCGGCCACCGTGGCTGCCGCGCCTGCATCGTCACTGGCCGGGGGTGCACTGCTGCAGGCGGCAAGCAGCACGCCCAGGGCAGCGCTGGCAAGGAATCGGAGGCGCATGGCGGTACCTGGTCAGTGAGGACGGCGCCAGCATACGCACTCGGCGATGCAGGTGGCGTGTCAGCCGGCGTTGCCGTCTTCCTCTCCGTCGGCAGAGGTCAACTGCTGCAACGGATCGGGGGTCAGCTCAGGGGGCAACGCGCGCTTTGATTTGCTGCCCAGTTCGGCAAGTCGGCGGGCACGGCTGATGGCTGACTGCGGCGAATCGATCAGGCGGTTGCGCGCGTCGGCGTAAGCCTTGCCTGCATCGTCGAGCTTCCTGCCCATGGCATTGAAGTCCTGCAGGAATCCGGTCAGGGCGTCCAGCACCAGTCCACCGGCTTCACTGATCTTCAATGCCTGCTTCTGCACCTTGTCACGTGTCCACAGACGCTCGGCCACCCTCAACAGGGCCATCAGCGTATTGGGCGAGGCAAACACCACGCGGTTGTCGAATGCATAAGCCTGCAATGCCCCATCCGCGCCCAGTGCCGCCGACAGTGCGCCTTCGATGGGAACGAAAGCGATGGTGATATCCAGAGTCTCGCTGCCAAGAGCCTTCGGATAGTTCTTTTCGCCCAGATCCTTGACGTGCTGGCGCAGCGCCACCGCATGGCGGCGCAGTGCATCTTCGGACTGTTCCGGCGTGGCGGCATTCATCGCTTCCTGCCAAGCGATCAGGTTGACCTTGCTGTCGATCACCACGCTGCGCTCATCGGGGAACTGCACCACCACGTCCGGCCGCAGGCGCGCGCCCTCATCATCCACCGCGTGCTTCTGCCGCTGGTAGTGGACGCCTTCCTCCAGGCCTGAGCCACGCAGCACGTTGTCGAGCATCAGCTCACCCCAGTCGCCGCGTACCTTGGCACTGCCTTTCAGTGCATTGGTCAGCGCCGAGGCCTGTGCGGCCATGTCCTGGTTGAGGGTCTTCAGTTCGCCCACCGCGCCAAGCAGGCTGGCACGCTGCCGCGCCTCTTCCCCGTACAGCGTGTCGACCCGGTTGCGGAAATCCCCCAGCCTGTCGGCAAAGGGTTTGAGCAGCCCTTCGATGTCCGCGCGTGACTGCACCGTGGCCTGGCGCACGTTCTTTTCGAACTGTTGCCCGCGTTCGTCGAAAACCTTGCCCGCCAGTTCCGCGAAGGCACCGGACAGTTTTTCCTTGGCGGTATCCAGATAGCTGCGCAGTTCGGCGCTGGCGCGTTCGGAATGCTGCAGGTTGGCCAGGGCGCGCGCGTGTTCGCCATGAAGTTGCTGGTAACGCTGCTGCGCCTGCTGCAGCTCCGTGCTGGACTGGGCCAGATCGGCCCGTACCTGCGCCAAGGCAGCTTCGCGCTCGGCCAGCATCGCTTCACGACTGGACGCCAACGCGGCCTCCCGCTCCACGCGTGCGGTCAGGGTAGTGACAAGCTGGGCGTGCTGCTGGCTTCGGCCGCGCTCGCTTTCCAGCTCCGCCAGCAAGGTTTCCAGCCGCCCTCTCAGTTGGCCGGCGTCAACCAGTGCGAGGCGATGCTGTTCGCGTTCGGTAATCAGCTGTTGCTGTACTTCGGCAGCGGGTGCGCTGGTGGATGCGCGACGCCACAACAGCACCAGCACCAGCAGCGTCGCCAGCAGCAGCACCACGGCGACAATCATGAGGACTTCGATGTTCATGCGGCCAGTGTAGCCCCGCTGCGCTAGCCTTGGTTGGACCACGACGGACCCGCCCATGCTTGTTCTCTACGGAAAGCCCACCTCGATCAACGTGCGCAAAGTGCTGTGGCTGTGCGCCGAACTCGATCTGCCGTTCTCCCATGATCCGGCACCTGCGCCGGACGTGCTGTCCACGCTGAATCCGAACCGGCAGGTACCGGTGCTGCGCGATGGCGACTTCCTGCTGTGGGAGTCCAACAGCATCTGCCGCTACCTGGCCGCCCGGCAGGGACGAGACGATCTGCTGCCGGCCGCTGCACAAGCCCGTGCCCAGGTCGAGCAGTGGATGGACTGGCAGGCCAGCGACCTCAACAGCGCTTGGCGCCACGTGTTCATGGCCCGCGTGCGCCAGCACCCCGACTTCGCGGACGACGCACGCGCCGAGGCAAGCCTGGAACAATGGAACCGCCTGATGACCGTGCTCGACCACCAGCTTGCCGCCAGCAATGCCTACGTGGCGGGCATCGACTTCAGCCTGGCCGACATCGTCCTCGGCCTGTCGACACAGCGCTGGCGCAGCACCCCCGGCAACAAACCGGCGCTGCGCCACGTAGACGCCTGGTTCGAACGCCTGCGCCCCCGGCCGGGCTTCAACGAGCATGTAGACAACGGCGTGGCGTAGCCCGTTTGCTTGGCTTCATCCACGCATGGCGTGGAGCTACTGTGTCGACCAAGGTCGACACCTACCAACAGCGGCGGGAAACCGTCGAAGGCGGGGCGGTGTGGGTTTGCGGGGTGTGAGCCGCATGGATGCGGCGACCAAGCCCCCATGGACGGGTTCACGGCGCCCCCGCACACCCACACCGCCCCGCCAACCCACAGGAAGCCTGCTCTGGCTCTGGCTCTCGCTGTTGCCGTTGCCTCTGCGGGTGCCGGGCGCAGCCCGGCGTTACCAGCCTTCCAGCACGATCTTGCCCTTGGCCCGGTGGCTCTCCAGCAGCGCATGCG
Source organism: Stenotrophomonas sp. 2694 (assembly GCF_040548715.1). Lineage (NCBI taxonomy): Bacteria > Pseudomonadati > Pseudomonadota > Gammaproteobacteria > Lysobacterales > Lysobacteraceae > Stenotrophomonas > Stenotrophomonas sp. 2694. The sequence continues at coordinate 72,254 of NZ_JBEPSG010000014.1, read as the reverse complement.
CGCGCCGCAGGTTGGCCGCGTCGATGCGCCCGAAGTGCTCGCCCAGCGTGGTCTGCAGCACGCCGGCATCGACCAGATCGGCCACCCGGTTCAGCAGTTCGTGCTGGCGCTGCATGTCCGCGGTCCTGTACAGCGGTCGGGTGAACATGGATTCCCAGTGCAGCGACAGCGCCTTGCGCTTGAGCGCCATCACATCGATCTGGCCCGGATCATCGATCAGCCCCAGCTGCCCCTGCGGTGCCAGCAGCTCGACGAGCTGCGCATAGTGCTGGTCGGTGTGGGTCAGGCTGGCCACATGGTCCACCTGGGTGATGCCCAGCCGGGCCAGGCCCTCGGCCAGCGGCCGGGTGTGGTCGACCACATGGTGCGCGCCCATCGCCTGCACCCAGTCCTGGGTCTCCGGGCGCGAGGCGGTGCCGATCACCGTCAGCTTCGTCAGCCTGCGCGCCAACTGCACCAGGATCGAACCCACGCCACCCGCTGCACCGATCACCAGCAGGGTCTGGCCCTCGCCGCCGCCTTCGGCGATGCGCAGGCGGTCGAACAGCAGTTCCCATGCGGTGATCGCGGTCAACGGCAGCGCCGCAGCGGCGGCATCGTCCAGGCTGGCCGGCTTGCGGCCAACGCTGCGCTCGTCCACCAACTGGTACTCGGCATTGCTGCCCGGGCGATCGATCACACCGGCGTAGTACACCGCATCGCCGGGCTGGAACAGGGTCACCTCGCTGCCGACCGCTTCGACCACACCGACCGCATCCCACCCCAGCACGCGCGGGCCGTCGGTGGCGGCGCCGCGCCGCACCTTGGCGTCGACCGGATTCACCGCCACCGCGCGCACCGCCACCCGCAGGTCGCGCGGGCCCGGCTGGGGCAGGGGCAGGTCGAGATCGATCAGGGCCTGCGGGTCGTCGATCGGCAGGCCGGCTTGGGTGTAGGCAATGGCACGCATGGGGATATCCAGGGAGGAGAGACCACAGCGTGCGCCGTGCGCAGGGGGGCGGAAAGGCGCAGAATCGGTCAACACTTTCACTGCAGCAATGAAAATGGTCCGCTTCGACGATCTGCAGCTGTTTGTCCGTACCGCCGCGCTGGGCAGCTTCTCCCAGGCCGCGCGCGAGGCCGACCTGCTGCCGGGCCAGGTTGCCGCAGCGGTGGCGCGACTGGAACGCGAACTGGACCTGCGCCTGTTCGTACGCACCACCCGCAGCCTGCGGCTGACCGCCGAAGGCGCGCTGTACCTGCCCTACGCACAGGAGGTTCTGAGCACCCTGCGCGAAGGCCAGGCGCGGGTGCAGGGCGAGGACGCCGAACTGCACGGCACCCTGCAGTTGTCGGCGCCGTCGGACTTCGGCCGCAACCTGCTGCTGCCGTGGCTGACCGCGTTCCGCGCGGCGCATCCACGGCTGCGCCTGCACCTGCGCCTGTCCGACGAAGTGGCCGACGTGTTCCGCGACCCGGTCGACGTGGCCATCCGCATCGGCCACTTCGACGACGCCAGCTACGTCGCCCTGCCCTTGCTGGAACAGAACCGGCGGGTGCTGGCCGCGTCGCCCGGGTACCTGCGGCGGCGTGGCACACCCAGCCGCCTGGAAGATCTGCGCGAGCATGATTGCCTTGTCTACCAGCTCGGCGGCCGCGCCTACGATCGCTGGTCGTTCGAGATTGAGGGGCGCCGCGTGGTGATCCCGGTGCGCGGGCCGCTGGTCTGCGACGACGCCGACGTGGTGCGGCGCTGGGCGGTCGCCGGCGAGGGCATCACCTACAAGTCCTGGCTGGACGTCCGCGACGACGTGCTGGAAGGGCGCCTGCAGGTGCTGCTGGATGGCATCGGCAGCCACATTCCCCTGCAGCTGGTCTGCCCCCATCGCAAGCAGTTCTCACCGGCGGTGCGGCAACTGCACGCGCAGCTGCGCCAGCATCTGCAACCGCTGCTGTCCGCCATGCCCGGCAATGGCGACACGCCCCTGTCGCCTGCGCCAGCACTGGCCGACAATGGCGCTCCCCCGTTGTAAGAGAGTCGCGCCATGCCGTGGATGGGCATCCAGGATCTGTGGACCTTCCTGCTCGCTGTGCTGGTGTTTCTGGCGCTGCCCGGGCCGGGCACCTTCACCCTGCTGACCGCTACCGGTCGCGGCGGTGTGCGCGGCGGCTACACGGCGCTGGCCGGCCTGCTGGTCGGCGACCAGATCCTGATGTGGCTGGCACTGGCCGGCGTGGCTGCGCTGCTGAAGGCCAATCCGACGGTGTTCCATGCCGTGCAATATCTGGGCGCGGCGTATCTGGTGTGGGTCGGCATCAGCCTGCTGCGCACGCCCAAGGGTGACGGTGCCGACGTTGGCCCGGTGCGCATGCAGCCCGGACGCTACTTCCACCAGGCGATCCTGGTCAGCCTGCTCAATCCGAAGGCGATCCTGTTCTACATGGCCTTCCTGCCGTTGTTCATCGACCCGAAGGCCCACCAGGGCATCGCTACGTTCGCCGCGCTGGCCGGGATCATCTTCGTGGTCAGCATCGCCTACTGCTCGCTGCTGATCTGGGTCGGCAACCTGGCCCGCCGCCGGTTGATCCAGCACCCGCGGGTCAGCGATGCGCTACGGCGTGTTGCCGGCCTGTTCCTGGTCGGCTTCGGCATCCGCCTGGGCCTGAACGGCTGAGATCCCGTCGGCCTGGCAGGCCGCGCGCAGGTGGTCGATGAACACCCGCAGCTTGGGCGCCATATGCTCGCGCGCCGGGTAGTACAGATGAAAGCCGGGGAACGGCGGCTGCCAGTCCTCCAGCACGCTGCGCAGGCGGCCGGCAGCCAGGTCGTCGGCGACCAGTGAGGCGAACCCCTGCGCCATGCCCAGCCCAGCCAGCACCGCCGCATAGGCCAGTTCGGCATCGTTGAACACCAGCCGGCCCTCGACGGCTACGTCCAGGTCACGCCCCTCACGGCTGAATTCCCAAGGCATCAGCCGGCCATTGGCGCGGCGATGGACGATACAGTCGTGGCCCTGCAGCTCCTGCGGGCTCTGCGGCACACCGTGGCGCGCGAAGTAGCCCGGCGTGGCCACCACCACCTGGCGCTCGGGCGGCCCGATCGGCACCGCGATCATGCCCTGCGCCAACGATTCCCCCAGGCGGATGCCTGCGTCGAAACCCTCGGCGACCAGATCGGTCAACGCCGGTTCCACGCACAGTTCCACCTCCACCTGCGGATACCGGGCCAGGAAGGACGGCAGCGCCGGCAGGACCCGGCGCTCGGCAACGATGCGTGGCAGGGTGATGCGCAGCCGACCGGCCGGCACGGTCCGCGCGCTGTCCAGGTCTTCGAAGGCCGATTCGATCTGTGCCAGCCCGCCACGTACGCGCTGCAGGAAGCGCGCACCGTGCTCGGTCAGGCCCACCCGGCGCGTGGTCCGTTGCAACAGGCGCACGCCCATCCGCGCTTCCAGCGCGCGCACGCTCTGTGACAGTGCCGAGGTCGAGACACCAAGCGCATCTGCGGCGCGGGTAAAGCTGGCGTGGTCGGCCACGTGGACAAACGCGACCACCGCCGACAGCGGTGCGGAGGGATCCATTGTGAAGCCTTTCTTCATTGTCAGTTCGGCTGTGTCCAGTTTATCCACAGGATCATCGGACGGATGCTTTCCCTCCCGGAGGCACACCGCCTCCTCCGATGGAATGCCACATGTCACTTGATCACTACCGCCTGCTCGGTCGCTCCGGCCTGCGTGTCAGCCCGATGGCGCTGGGCACGATGACCTTCGGTGCCGATTGGGGGTGGGGCGCGGACGAAGCCGAGGCCCGCCGCATCTTCGATGCCTACGTCGAACGCGGTGGCAACTTCGTTGATACCGCAAACAACTACACCAATGGCAGCGCCGAGACGCTGCTCGGGCGATTCGCCCAAGGCCGCCGCGAACGGCTGGTGATCGCCAGCAAGTACACCCTGGCGACCGTGCCCGGCGATCCGAACAACGCCGGCAACCACCGCAAGAGCATGATGCGCTCGGTGGAGGACAGCCTGCGCCGGCTCGGCACCGACTACCTGGATCTGCTGTACCTGCACGCCTGGGACGACACCACCGGGGTGGACGAGGTGATGCGCGGTTTCGACGATCTCGTGCGCAGCGGCAAGGTGCTGTATGCCGGCATCTCGGACACGCCGGCCTGGCAGATCGCCCGCATGCAGACCCTGGCCGACCTGCGCGGTTGGGCGCCGCTGGTGGCCCTGCAGATCGAATACAGCCTGATCCAGCGCAGCGTCGAACAGGAGCTGCTGCCGATGGCCGAGGCGCTCGGGTTGGGCGTGGTGGCGTGGTCGCCGCTGGGCAGCGGGGTGCTGACCGGCAAGTACAGCGCGGCTGATCTCACCACGGCCGAGCCGCCGGAGGCTACGCCGGGCGGTTCCCGGCGCAACGTGGCCCTCATCAATGGCGCGTTGACGCCACGTTCGTTGAACATCGCCGGGGAAGTCGCTGCCGTCGCGGCGGAACTGTCGCACTCGGCTGCGCAGGTCGCTCTGGCCTGGCTGCTGCAACGACCCGCGGCCGGGGCCATGCCGATCGTCGGTGCACGCACCCTGGACCAGTTCGAACACAACCTGGCGGCGCTGGATCTGGCGCTGCCGGTTGAGGCGTTGGCACGGCTGGATGCGATCAGCGCGGTCGCGCCTGCCTTCCCGCACGACTTCCTGCAGATGCCGCTGCCACGCATGCTGATGAGCGGTGGTACGCGTCTGCAGCCACGCGCGCTGGGCAGGTAACAGCGGGGGCGCGCTATGCTGGCGCCCCTCGTTGGACAAAAGCGCCATGGCCGCAACACCAACGCTCGCGGTCGCAGCAGCCCTGGTGCTGCTGCTTGCCAGTGGACCGGCCACGGCCGCACCGGACCACCGCTGCCTCAGCGGTGGCCGCGACAACACGATCCACCTGGAATGGCGCTGGCTGGACGATGGCCGCGCCGATGTGCGCTACGCCGGGCACAGCGAGCGCCTGCCACTGCGCCGGGTCTCCGAACAGACCACGGTGCTGGACGAAGACCGCCCCTACCAGTTCGATACCGTCTGGGAAGAGCGCGTGGACGGTCGCATCAACGGTCACTACACACTGAGCACGCAGGGCGCACGGATCTACAGCTTCAGCTACGTGCGTGCCCGGGACGGTCGCCGCACGGACTTCGACGAAGACGTCAACGCCTTCCAGGACGACGGCTGTCACTGGTAGGCGCCTGCGCTGAGGCCGTTTGTGCCGTTTCCGGCAGAGTGCCCAGCGTCCAGCGCGCGCTGTGTCGGCCATGACCCCCGTCAGTGGCAATGCTGCGCTGCGTTCGGTCACACTCGGGGACTTGTCGTTCTCAGTCACCCCTTCCGAGGCCTGCATGTCCCTGCTCCGGCGCAAGTCCCTAGATTCCGTCACCGTCCATGAAGCCGGCCGGCGTCTGGTCCCGACCCTCAGCTGGCCGCACCTGATCGCGCTGGGCATCGGCGCCATCGTCGGCACCGGCATCTACACCCTGATCGGCGTGGGTGCCGACCGCGCTGGCCCGGCCGTGCTGATCTCCTTCGCCATCGCCGGCGCGGTGTGTGCCTGCGCGGCATTGGCCTACGCAGAGCTGTCCACGATGATGCCTGCCGCCGGCAGCGCCTATACCTACAGCTACAGTGCTCTGGGCGAAGTGTTTGCCTGGGTGGTCGGCTGGAGCCTGATCCTGGAGTACTCGCTGGTGGTGAGTACCGTGGCGGTCGGCTGGTCCGGTTACTTCGTCGGCTTCCTGGAATGGGTGCATACCCAGTTCGGCTGGGACCTGCGCCTGCCGGCGATGCTCGCGGCAGGCCCGCACGTCGATGGCGGCATGATCAACCTGCCCGCCATCGTCATCACCTGGCTGGTGGCCCTGATGCTGATGGCCGGTACCAAGGAAAGCGCCACCCTCAACGCGATCCTGGTCGTGTTCAAGCTGATCGCGCTGGCGATCTTCGTGGCGGTGGCCCTGCCGGCGTTCGACGCCAACAACCTGCAGCCGTTCATGCCCTACGGATTCGCCAAGACGCTGGGCCCGGATGGCGTCGAACGCGGCGTGATGGCGGCAGCGGCGATCATCTTCTTCGCGTTCTACGGCTTCGACGCGATTTCCACCGCCGCCGAAGAAACCAAGAACCCCGGGCGCGACCTGTCCATCGGCATCATCGGCTCGATGGTCGGCTGCACCATCGTGTACGTGCTGGTGGCGCTGGCTGCGATTGGTGCGATGAGCTACACCGTGTTCGGCCAGAGTGCCGAGCCGCTGGCATTGATCATGCGCCAGCTGGGCCAGCCCACCGCCGCGATGCTGATCGGCGTGATCGCGATCATCGCCCTGCCGACCGTGCTGCTGGCCTTCCTGTACGGCCAGAGCCGCATCTTCTTCGTCATGAGCCGCGATGGACTGCTGCCGCGTGGCCTGTCCAAGGTCAACGCACGTACCGGCACGCCGGTGGCGACCACGCTGTTCACCGCCCTGGTGGTGTCGGCACTGGCCGGCGTTGCACGCCTGGACGAGATCGCCGCACTGGCCAATGCCGGTACCCTGGCCGCGTTCACCGCCGTTGGCATCTGCCTGGTGGTGCTGCGCGTGCGTGAGCCGAACCGCGAGCGCACCTTCCGCACGCCGTTGGCCTTCATCGTCGGCCCGCTGGCGGCGCTGGGCTGCATCTACCTGTTCATCAGCCTGCCGCACACCACCCAGCTGTACTTCCTGGCGTGGAACGTGGTCGGCCTGGTGCTGTACTTCGCCTACAGCCGTCGCAACGCGCTGATCGGCCGGTAAAGGCAGCGCCGGGCCATGCCCGGCGGTCTTTGGGTCGTGCCGGCACTACCGCAGGGCGGCTAACCGCCCTGCTTTGCCGCATAGTCCTGCGCCTGGCGCATCACCCGCAGCAGGTTGCCGCCCCAGATGGCGGCGATCTGTTGTTCGCTGTACCCCTTGCGCAGCAGCCACGCGGTGATCTTCGGCAGCTGGCTGACATCGGGCAGGTCGCTCAGGCCACCACCGCCATCCCAGTCCAGACCGATGCCGACGTGCTCGGGACCGACCACCTTCAGGATGTGCTCGAAATGGGCGAAGAAGTCGTCCAGGCTGGCGTGGCGCACCGGGTGTTCGTGGTCCAGTGCCTGCTCGGCCTTCTGCAGCGCCACGCCCTGTTCGATGGTCATGCCTTCCCAGCCACCCAGCTGCTTGCTCAGGGCTTCTTCGGCCTGCTTGCGCTCAGGCGACTTGGCGGTGTCGATCAGGTAGCCGCCGTATGCGTTCACCTGGATCACCCCGCCAGCCTTGGCCAGCTTGCGCAGGCGCGCGTCATCAAGATTGCGTGGGTGGTCGTAGACCGCCTTGGCCGAGCTGTGCGACAGCACGAACGGCACCGGCATCATCGCCAGCAGATCGTCGAACACGGCATCGGAGGCGTGCGACTGGTCGATGACGATGCCCAGCTTCACCGCCTCGCGCACCAGGTCCTTGCCAGCCGGGCTCAGGCCCTTCCATTCAGCCCCCTTGGGATCGGTGGCCGAATCTGCGAACTCGTTGTTGGCGAAGTGCACGGTGCTGAGCAGGCGCAGGCCCGCACGGTGATAGAACGACAGCAGGCTGGGATCGGCCACCAGCGGACTGGCGTTCTCCATGCTGATGTAGACCACGCGCTTGCCGGCGGCCTTGATCCGCGCCGCGTCATCGGCGGTCAGCGCCAATGCGAAGCGCTCGGGATTGGCGGCCAGCATCTGCCGGATCTCCAGCAACCGCTGCAGGCCGTGGTCGCGCTCGGCCAGATGCGCGGCGGCCGTGCGGTCGCCCTGGTCGGTATAGATCGCCCAGAAGCCGCCATCAAGCGCACCTTCGACCATGCGCGGGTAGTCCACCTGCGAGAGTGCATTGCGGTCGTGCCGCTGCTCGATGTCGAAGCCGGTGCGGCCGAAATTGGCCGGCGTATCCAGATGACTGTCCAGGGTCAGCAGGCGCTGCTGCAGTGCCTTGGCACGGGCCAGCTCCTGCGCGCTGAAGTCGATGGCATGGGCGGACAGCGGCGCACTCAGCGCCAGGGCGAGCAGCAGGGACAGACGACGCAACGACGGCATGGGCATCCACCGGCAATGGGAAGGACACGACCATAGCGCCGCGACGGCCAACGCCGGTAGTGCCGTATTGACCCGCCAGCTCCATTACACTCGCCGGCAGCCGATAAGTCAGCGTGCAGCACCGCGTGCTGCGTCGACCATGGAATGGAAGCATCGATGACGAACTCCCAGCCTCCGGCGCTGCACGTGCATGGCCAGGCGCCTGTCCCCGCCAACACGGTCACCGTCGAACAGCTCAAGCGTGATGTGCTGCCAACGTTGTTTGCCGGGCGTACCGACATCGGCCGCTATGGCCCGGCCGACCTGGCCAGCGCCAGCGCCGAGCCGGCCTGGCAGGATGGCAGCGCCAACGCACTGGCCCAGGCGCTTGCCGAACTGGTCAGCCGGCTGTCCGAACATGATCCCAATGCGCTGCTGCAGCGCGCGGGATGGTGGGAGCGATTCTCCGGTGCCGATATCGAAGAACGCCTGCGCCGTCGCATTGCCATGGGCAGCAACGGCGACGTCCTGGCCAGGATCGAGCGCGAAGCCATCGCCGTGCGGGCCAGCGTCGATCGACTGGATGCGCAGCTGCTCGAGCATGACGTGCAGGGGGTGCGACTGCAGGTGTACATCGATGCAGGCGTGCAGTTCCTGCAGGAGCTGCCAGCGGCCGTCGACAGCGACGATGGCGCGCCGGTGCTCGACCGTCCGGTCGAGCGGCTGCAACGCCGCGTAGCCAACCTGACCGCGCTGCTGGCCAGCCATTCGATGAGCCGGATGCAGGTGCAGCTGGCACGCGGCCATGCCATCGACCTGCTGGACCGTTACAGCGAGACGGTGCAGATCCTGCTGCCGATCTGGCGCCAGACCATCCAGGCGCTGCACAACAGCGACAACGCCAGCCCGCAGATGATCGCCAGCGCGGCCCAGGCACAGGACCAGCTGAAACAGGCCCTGCAGCAGTTGCTGCGCACATCGGCGGTGCCGGCATGAGCGCGCCGGTACGCGATCCGCTGCAGATCCCGCCGGATCTGCAGGCGCGGGTGGAAGCTGTTCCGGGCCTGCGCGCGTTCTACCGGCGGGCCTCGCTGCTGCGGGTCTTCGGCCTGGCCTGCCTTCCGCTGGCGGCAACGGCGCTGTCCTGCATGGCGCTGGCATTTACCGGCACCGAGCTGGGCCCCCCGTCGTGGGCACAGGTGCCGGCCGGCTATGGGTCGAAGGACACGGGCAGGCAGTTGCTCATCCTGCTGGTCATGACCCCCTTGCTGCTGGTGTGGATGTTCTTCGGCGTGCGCGACCTGCTCAGCCGCCATCGCCTTCGCCGCTTCGCCTGGTCATTCGCGCTGGGTTCGATGCTGCTGTGCGGTGCCTGGGGAAGCATGGGCATCACCGCACCCGCCATCGGCCAGGGCGATCGCCTCGACTATCGCCAGCTGGACGCGCTGATCGCCAGTCCAGACTTCAGCGGCTTCAGCCCCCAGTGGCAGGCCTATCTGCGTGCACAGCAGGAGCTTCCCTACGGCGTCGCCTCGTCGGCCGTGGTCGCCACTGCCCGTGCGTTGGCCAATGGCGAAGACATCGGTGTTCCGGTATCGCCGGCAATGCAGTCCCGCTTCGAGAAGGCAGCAGGGCTGCCCCGCTCTGAACGGTCGCAGCGATGGCATCAGCAGCGTCTGCTGGGCTGGCTTCTGTTCGACGTCGGCTGGGTGCTCGCGCTGCTCGCGGTTCCGGCGCTGCTGGCGCTGGGCGCGGTGGCGATCGTGCTCGGCCACCATCTGCGGCGCAGGTCCGAGGTGATCAACGGGTTGCTGCAGCAGCTGCAGCCGGTTCCTGCGCCGCCACGCGCGCAGCCCTGAGGCTGGCGCGCGGGGGCAGTCTTCGGCGCTGTGTGGGGGAGCCGGGCATCGCCCGGCTCCACACCCCGTAGGTCAGTCCACCACGCGGCAGAACACGGCCTTCAGGTAACGCGATTCCTGCACGTGGGCCATGAACGGATGGTCCGGGCCGGCGCCGGCCACCTTCAGGATCTGGATGGTGCGGCCGGAGAAGTACGCCGCACGACGCAGCATGTCCAGGAACTGGTCCTCGGCCACCAGGCCGGTGCAGGAGAACGTGGCGAACAGGCCACCGGGCTTGACCACGCCCAGCGCCAGCTTGTTCATGTCCAGGTACTTCTTCAGCGCGGTGATGACCTGGTCGCGGTCGCGGGTCATCTTCGCCGGGTCCAGGATCACCACGTCGTACTGCTCACCGCGGTTGGCCGCATCGCGCAGCCACGGGAAGATGTCGGACTGGACGAACTTCGGGCGCACGTTGTTCAGACGTGAATTGCCCTTGGCGATCTGGATGACGTCCTCATCGATGTCGATGCCGACCACTTCCGATGCACCGCGCGCGGCCGCGTACACGGCGAAACCGCCGGTGTTGCAGCACAGGTCGAGCACGCTCTTGCCTTCCACCTGCTGGCTCAGCCACTCACGGTTCTCGCGCTGGTCGGCGAAGAAGCCGGTCTTGTGCGCACCGGCCGGGTCGGCGCGGAACTTGATGCCGTACTCGGTGATCACCGACGCTTCGGTGGTGGTGTTGCCGTGGAAATCGAAGCTTTCCTGCTTCTGCACGTGTTCGTCGGCGAAGCTGTGGAAGCGGCAACCCGGGAACTGTTCACGCAGGGCTTCGTAGATCCATTCGCGGTGGCGGAACATGCCGGCGGCGAAGAACTCCACCACTACCAGGTCGCCGTAGCGGTCGACCACCAGGCCGGACAGGCCATCGCCCTCGCTGTGCACCACGCGCCAGGCGTCGGACACCGCATCGAGCTTCAGCACCTCACGACGCAGCGACACCGCCTGGGCGATCTTGCGCGAGAACCAGCCGGCATCCAGCGGGATCTGCGGGTCGGTTTCGAGGATGCGTACGGCAATACGCGAATGCCCGTTGTAGAAGCCACGGCCGATGAACTCGCCATCCACGCCGACGACATCGACGAGGGAGCCGGGCTTGGGCCGGACGGTCGGCTTCTCGACCAGTTTCTGGAAGATCCACGGGTGGCTGGAACGCCACGCGTTCTTGAGGCGGACAACGGGAAGGGGGGTATTCATCCACCTATTGTAAACCGGGCGCCGGGGTCAGATCCCCACAGGGGCTCTGACCCCTTGGTCGTTGTGGGAATGGGGTCGGAGCCCCCTGCGGGGATCCGACCCCGGCCAGCATTTGACGCCGGCCCGGCCAGGCCGCAGAATCGGCGGCAGAAGGGGAGTAGCTCCCAGACGTTGTCGCCGTCAATTCGAGCCCGCAGGCTCCGGTGCAACGGCAGTTCCGGCCCATCGGAACTGCGAGCGAGACCTTCGCCGTACTGGCGAAGCTCTGTCCCTGGATCCCCTCCCGATCCTCCGTTGCAGATCCTCGCCGTCCGGCTTGAGGCATTTTTCATTTCCCAACGGACAAACCCATGCAGACGATCGGTAATTTGTGGTTGTGGGGCGGCTTCGCAGCGGTGGTGGTCATCGCCCTGCTGGTCGACCTCGTATTGATGCGCCACGGTGGCCCGCACAAGGTCACTTTCAAGGAAGCCCTGTGGTGGTCCATCGGCTGGGTCGCGCTGGCGCTGGCCTTCAACGGCGGCCTCTGGTTCTACCTGAACGAGACCGCCGGCCAGGTCGTGGCCAACAAGGTCGGCCTGGAGTTCCTGACCGGCTATCTGGTCGAGAAGGCGCTGGCGGTGGACAACATCTTTGTCTTCCTGATGATCATGAGCTACTTCGCGGTGCCGGAGGAACAGCGCCAGAAGGTGCTGATCATCGGCATCCTGGGTGCGATCGTGCTGCGTACGATCATGATCTTCGCCGGTAGCGTGCTGATCACCCAGTTCCACTGGCTGCTCTATGTATTCGGCGCCTTCCTGCTCTTCACCGGCTGGAAGATGTGGTTCGCCGCGGGCCAGGAGCCTGACCTGGAAGCCAACCCGGCCCTGCGCTGGATGCGCAAGCACCTGCGCCTGCTGCCGGACTACGAAGGCAACGCGATGAGCGTCAAGCGCGACGGCGTGCGCTGGTTCACCCCGCTGTTCGCGGTGCTGATCCTGATCGCGGTGACCGACGTGATCTTCGCGGTGGACAGCATCCCTGCGATCTTCGCGATCACCACCGACCCGTTCATCGTGCTGACCTCCAACGTGTTCGCGGTGCTCGGCCTGCGTGCGATGTTCTTCCTGCTGGCCGGCATGGCCGACCGCTTCCACCTGCTGCCGTACGGCCTGGCCCTGGTGCTGGCCTTCATCGGCATCAAGATGATGATCATCGACCTGTTCAAGATCCCGACCCCGATCTCGCTGGGCGTGGTCGCGGTGATCATCGCCGCCACGGTGGTGCTGAGCCTGAAGAACCCGCCGAAGGAAGGCGGCGCCTGATCCTGGCCGATTGAACGCTGCGGCCGGTGGATTGTCCCGCCGGTCGCAGCCACTCTCCCGCGGCGGTGGCCTTGGTTTCGCGCCGGCCACCGCCATTGCTGAGGGTATGAACACGAACGCGCCCCTGCCCGCCGGCGACGCGCCGGCCGCCCGCAACGACCGCACGCGCATCCTGCGCGCCTTCAATGCCAGCCTGGCCGCCGTGCTGGTGCTGGTGGCCGTGTTCGCCCTGCAGGACCATTTCGACTGGCGGCCCTGGGCGGTCGCACCGTTGGAAGCCAAGGGCCTGCTCGGCCTGATCGGCGGACCGCTGCTGCATGGTTCGGTCGAACACATTGCCGCCAACAGCTTCGCCATCCTGATCCTCGGCACCCTGGCCGGCAGCGTCTATCCCAAAGCCACGCTGCGTGCCCTGCCCCTGCTGTGGCTGGGCTCGGGCATCGGTGCGTGGATGCTCGGCAACCCCGGCAGCTTCCATCTCGGCGCCAGTGGCGTCACCCACGGCCTGATGTTCCTGCTGGCCAGCCTTGGCCTGCTGCGCCGCGACCGCGCGGCGATCGCCACCGGGCTGATCGGCATGCTGTTCTACGGCGGCATGCTGATGACCGTGCTGCCGCATGCCGACGGTGTGTCCTGGCAGTCGCACATGGGTGGAGCCTTCGCCGGCATCATCGCCGCGCTGCTGTTCCGCAACGCCGACCCGCTGCCGCCGCGCCCGCGTTACAGCTGGGAGGACGAGGAAGACGAGGTCGAGCCGCTGGCCGATGACGAACTCGAGCCGCCGTCGCCGCAGCGCGTGCCGGTGCTGTGGCAGCCGCGCGAAGGGCGGGACTATGTGGTGATCCCGTTCCGCCGGCCGGAAGACCCGCGCGGTTGATCGGGTGGATACGCCGGGCATGGCCCGGCGCTACCGCTTCTGGATGCCTCTGGTAGCGCCGGGCCATGCCCGGCGGCATTGACGCCGGTCAGTCCGCCGCGTTCGCCGCCGCGCCCGTTCCATCCACCGCCTGACGGCCCAATGCCGGGTCATCAGTGAAGAAGGCATCGATGCCGGTCGCCAGGTAGGCACGCATCTCCGCGATCGACCCCTCCGCATTGCGCGCATTGTCCGCGCCCTTGCGCAGGTTGCTGGCCTGGAAATGGTTCTCCGGGCGGAAGGTGTACGGAATCACCATCAGGCCCACCGCGTGCGCATCGCGCACCAGCGACGTCGGCGTGCCCAGCTCACCGTTGGCATCCAGCGGGATGATCGAGCGCAGCTCCGGGCCGATGCCGTCGGCATAGGCCGCGATGTCCTTCAGCCCCGCCGGGGTCATCATCTGCGCATAGGTCAGCGCGCCGCCGGCCTTGGCGATGTCGGCCGGCTGCGTATCGCCCTTCCACAGCAGCTGCAGCAGGCGGATGTTGCTGCCACGCGGGATCTTGCCGCGCAGGTAGCGCAGGTTGGCTGTTTCGAACGACTGGATGGTGACCGGGCCGACGTTGGTATAGGCGTTGCCGCGCAGCGCGGCCAGCAGCGTGTCTTCCATCGGCAGGCCGATCGACTGGAAGTAGGTCGGGTGCTTGATCTCCGGCACCAGGCCGATGCCACGGTTGGCACGACCGGCCTGCTGGACCAGGAACGCCAGGATCTCGTCCAGGCTGGCAATGCGGAACTGGCCGTCGTAGGCAGTGCTGCGGAACTCCGGCAGGCGCTCGCGGGCGTACAGGGTCTTCAGCTCGGCCAGGGTGAAGTCTTCGGTGAACCAGCCTTCGACCGTCTGCCCGTCGATGACCTTGCGGGTCTTCCGCTTGGCGAATTCCTTGTGCTCGGCCACATCGGTTGTGCCACCGATCTCGTTCTCATGGCGGGCCACCATCACCCCGTCCTTGGTCATCACCAGGTCCGGTTCGATGTAATCGGCACCGTCGGCGATGGCCTGCGCATAGGCCGCCAGCGTGTGCTCGGGCAGCAGCGCGCTTGCACCGCGGTGGCCGTAGACCGACACCTTGTGTGCGGCCGGAGGGGAGGATTCAGCACTCATGGCCACCGATGGTGCCACGGCCAGCGACAACAGCAACGCACGACCCCACGACTTCACTGCGACTTCCCCAAGCGGTTTGTGATGGGCGTCAGTATGCGGCGGGAATGTGACAGGTTGGGGGAGCTGGGGCCGGCTGCCTGCGGTTGGCCAATGATCGCGGTGACCGCCATTCGGATTGGATTCTGCAATTTTTCCGATTGAACCGCGGAAACGATGGGTCATAGCCTCGACTGACCAACACCGATGTTGGCGGAGGATCGGACCATGGAGAAAACAATGTACGTGCCTATCCTGAAATGGCGACAAGGTGAGTACCTCGCGGTAGGTCGTACACGCGAGACCATAAAGGACTGGATGTATCCCCTGTTCGAGATCCCGGTTGAACAGTGGGACTTCGAGAACGAGACACCCGCCAAGTCGCTTGATGATCACCTGAAGAATGTCGGCAAGCGACTGAGCACCAATTGGAAGAAACGCCGTTGCATGTTCGATTCACCGCATCTTGCCGGCGACGACACGATGGCCAATGGAGACCATCACCTCGCGCGCGTCTTCGATCTCGCACGGGCGTCGGGCTGCCAGGCCATTCCGGTAACCGGTATCGGCCGGCATCTGGCGTACCAGCAGGCAGTCGCCAGCATCATCGCCCAGGATGATCGTGGGTGCGGACTGCGCTTGGTTCCCGATGATCTGGAAGGCAGTCCTCTGGCGAAGATCGACGGCTTGTTGCATCTCCTGGGTGTAGCCCCGGAGCAAGTGGACATCGTTCTGGACAGTACGGCAGATGTCGCAGATTCTCCGACCCTGCAGGCATCGGTCTGGCAGGCATGGATCGCTGGATTGCCCTACATCAGCCGATGGAGATCGCTCACCGTGGCCGGTGGCAGCTTCCCTGCAAGCCTGAGCCCGTCAGCAGGCTATCGCCCTCATGGTGACGTTCACCGTCGCGAATGGCGGGGGTACACCCGACTGACAGCCGGTGCCCTGCAGCGTCAGCCATGGTTCGGTGACTACGGATGCGCGTCACCACAGACGGAGATGATGGACCCACGCCTGTTCGATCCGAATGCAAAGATCAAGTACACGATCGATGACCAGTGGCGGATCATCGTCGGCACCCAGGTCAAGCGCAATGGCCGAGACCAGTATCGCGACCTGTGCAGGCACCTGATTTCTGATCGCCCGGTGGTATTCATGGGGCGAACTTACAGTGCTGGCGACGAGTACATCGAAGATTGCGCCAACAACGTCGCCAGTACAGGCGGAAGTTCGACCTGGCCAACGGTGGCGACCAATCACCACCTGACTAAGGTTGTTCGCGACCTCGCCAATCTGTCCGGCGCTTCAACTGTTCCCTGACCAGCGTGCGGATCTCGGCGAGGCTGTATACCTCTCCAAGCCGCTCACACAGCGCTGTGCGATTGCCGCGCAGCGCTGCCTTGTCCGGGTTCCGTGCACAGATCAGTGTCGTGATCTCATCACGCCAGAGAAGGGCGGCAACGTCCATCCCATTGACGGACGGATTGAGCCTGGCGGGTCGCAAAAGCTCCATTCGCACCGCATTACGCGCGCCGCGCGATACAGTGCGAACGCCCCACCACTCCGGCAGGACCTCCAGCGCGTGGTCAAGATGCCGCTGCCCCACGACAATCGTCGCTTTGTCGAGAACGTTTGAATAGAACTGCTGCTGCATGGGAAGCCTGCGCAGCGTGTCCACGTCGCTCTTGATCTCGTAGCCGTGCAGGTGACCGTTGATGACGCAGACATCAACCCGACAGGCACCGCGAGCAAGCCCCATCTCCTCCACGACCAGCGTACTGGGATTGGCAACGTGCTCGGCGATCACCTTCCGAAGGAGCGCGGATCTGACGTCGCTGTCGGTTATCGGGTCCATTGTCGAATCGTACCAAGAGGGAGTCGCTGTACTGCATGAAATCCAGGCATGTCGCAGTTCATCGCGGCACTACTTGCCGATGCAGAAGCTGGAGAAAATCCTGCCCAGCAGGTCATCGGCACTCATCTGCCCAGTGATTTCGCCCAGCGCGTCGTGCGCCAGACGCAGCTCCTCGGCCGCCAGCTCCAGGTGCTCGTGCACCAGCTCGCCATCCGCCCGCTGCGCGTGTTCCTGTGCGCGTTCGATCGCATCGACGTGGCGGGTACGTGCGGAGAATTCGCCCTCCACCTGCTCCCCTGCCCCGGCCGAAGCGATCGAACGCAGGCGCGCATGCAGCTCGTCCAGTCCCGCGCCGGTGGCAGCGGAGACGAAAACGCGGTCCGGGTCGTCCCGCACCGGCATCGCATCCAACAGATCCGACTTGTTGTGGATGTAGACCTTGTGCGGCACTGCCAGTACCGCTTCGCCGATCGCGGCTTCGCCGGCTGCCGGATCGCGTGCATCCAGCACGATCAACGCCAGGTCGGTGCGCTCGATCTCCGCGCGCGCGCGACGCATGCCTTCGCGTTCGATGGCATCGCCGCCATCGCGCAGACCGGCGGTATCGACCAGCGTCAGTTCCAGCCCATCCAGGCGGATGGTCTCGCGCAGCGTGTCACGGGTGGTGCCGGCGATGTCGGTGACGATGGCACGCTCGCTACCGGCCAGCGCGTTCAACAGCGAACTCTTGCCGGCATTCGGTGGGCCGATCAGCACCGCATGCAGGCCATCGCGCAGACGACGGCCACGCTCTGCGTCGCGACGCAGCAGGGCCAGATCGCTGCGCGCCTGTTCCAGGCCACGCCGCACCTGTGCACCGCCGAGTGTGTCCAGCGACTCATCGGCGAAATCGATGGCCGCTTCCACGTGGATGCGCAGCAGCACCAGCTGTTCGACCACCGCATCGATGCGGCGCGAGAACACGCCGTCCAGCGAGCGTCGTGCTGCGCGCGCTGCGCGGTTGTCACCGGCCGCGATCAGATCGGCGATGGCTTCGGCCTGTGCCAGGTCGAGCTTGCCGTTGAGAAACGCGCGCTCACTGAACTCGCCGGGCCGCGCCTGCCGCGCCCCCAATGCGATGCAGCGTGCGACCAGCTGCTGCAGCAGTACCGGGCTGCCATGGCCCTGCAGTTCCACCACTTCTTCGCCGGTGAAGCTGTTCGGCGCCGGGAACCACAGCACGATGCCATCGTCGATCACCTCACCGTCTGCATCGCGCAGGCGCGCGTAGTGCGCGTGGCGCGGGCGCAACGTCGGTGCGCCGAGTGCGTTGGCAATGGCTGCGGCACGCGGGCCTGACAGGCGCAGCAGGCCGACGCCGCCCGCGCCGGGCGCGCTGGCAATGGCCACGATGGTTTCGGTGCGCTTCATATCGTTCATCGCTCAGAGTTTCTCCAGCTGCGCGCGCGCCTGCGCCGCACCGCTGCCTTGCGGCTGCAGCGCCAGGTAGGTGGTGTAGGCCTGCTTCGCCTTGGCCTTGTCGCCAACGTGGAAGTAGGCATCGCCCAGGTTGAGATGGGCCACCGCGCGCGACGGATCGATCTTCAGCGTGTTCTCCAGCCAACGCGCCGCTTCGGCGTAGCGTTGCTGGCGGTAGTAGACGAAGCCGAGATTGTTGGCCGCCTGGGCAAAATCCGGGCGCAGCTTCAGTGCCTCGGCGAACTGCACGGCGGCTTCGTCGTAGCGCTTCTCGCGGTACAGCTGCAGGCCACGGTCGTTGGCCTGCTGCGAGCGCTGGCGGTCCGAGGCCGGTCCGGCCGTCGGCACCACCAGCTTGGCCTTGCCACCCTGCAGGTCGGCCACGGTCACTGGCGCTTCGCTGTTCTTGGCGTCCTGGGCAGCGTCGACCTTGTTGTTCAGGGCGATCGCGTCGGCTGTCAGCTGGCGCGTATCGGCGTTGAGGTATTCCTGGCTGTCCGGCACCTGGAACACGAACTCGCCCCCCTGCGAGCCGGGCAGGCTGCCGAACGCCGGCGTCTGCTGCGAGACCGCCGACACCGCCGGCGCCACATAGGCGGCCAGCTCGGTACCGGTGATCAGGCCATCGCCATTGAGATCGCCCTTGCCAGCCAATGCCTGCAGCAGCACCCAGGTAAACACCGAGTGTCCGTTCGGGCCGGCATCGGCCACCTGCTGGTCGGCGCCGCCAGCGGTCAGCATCTGCCGCGCGCTGCGGCGTGCATTCTCGCGCAGGAACGACGAGGACGACGGGCCGCCGCGGGTCAGGCCAAGGCCGCTGTAGCAGGCATCCATCACGAACATCACATGCTTGGCCTGCATGCTCTCGGCGATGTTCTGGATGTCGGTCATCGCGATGGCATCGGTGGCGAATTCCTTCGGGTCCGAATCAACCGGAATGATGTAGCCGAGGTCGCGCCCGGATGCCAGCTGACGGGTAGCACCGTGGCCGGCGAAGAACACGAACACGCGATCATTCCTGCCGGTGCGGTCGTCGGACAGCCGGTCGTGGAAGGCGGCCAGGATGTTGTTGCGGGTGGCCTGCTCGTTCTTCAGCACGATCACCTGCGAGGAGGGGAAGCCGAACTGCCCGGTCAGCGTATCGGCCACGGCCTGGGCATCGTGGCTGGCGTATTCCAGCTTCGGCCACTTGGCGTAGTTGTCGATGCCGACCACGATCGCCCACGATTTTTCATAGCCGGTGGTGACGGTGGCATCGCGGTCGCTGCCCTTGCGCGGTCGGGCGACGCTGAAGTCGCGGCCATTCCAGCCGGCGAACTGGTAGCCGTCGGCGATCAGCCGGTCCAGGATCTGCGGCAGTGCCTTCACCGCGCGGTCGTGGATATCGTGGAACAGGATGATGCCGCGCTGTTCCTTGTTCACCTGGTCGAGCACGCGCTGCACGATCGATTCGGGCACCGGGTCGGCCCAGTCCATCGAATCGATGTTCCACATGATCGACTTCAGGCCCGCCTCGTTGAGCAGCTGCAGGCCTTCGGCGTTGCGTGCGCCATACGGGAAGCGGAACAGCGGCGCGCGCTTGCTGTCCACGTCCTTCAGCAGGGTGTCGGTGTCCAGCACCTGCTGGCGCAGCGCATCGCCGGTGGTGCGCGACAGCTGCGCATGGGTCAGGCTGTGGTTGCCGACGGCGTAGCCCTCTTCCATCAGGTTGCGGCTGATCTTCGCCATCGGCCCGAGGCTGACCTTGCCGTCGGGGTCGACCTTGCCCAGGTTGCGGCCGACCTCGAAGAACACGCCCGGTACGTCGTAGCGCTTGAGGATGGCCACCACTTCATCGGTATAGGCCTTGTGCGGGCCATCGTCGAAGGTCAGCACCACCGTCTTCGGCGGCAGATCGCGGCCGAAGATCTCGCGGTCGCTGTCCTTCATCGACATCGGGTACGGCTCGATCACGCCGTAGTCGCGCAGGATCGCTTCGCGGCTGTATTCATTGTGCAGGTGCGCGATGTAGTCGTCCCACTTCTCGCGCTTCAGTTCGATGGCACGGGTGCGCTCGAAGCGGCTGAAGATGCGGGTCAGTTCCTGGTTGTAGTTGCGCTCGATCTCGTCCAGCGCCTCCAGGTCTTCACCGATGCGCTGGTGCAGCTTCACCGCCGGCAACGAGGAATCGGCGCCGATGCGTTCGTGCAGGTCACGCAGCACCTCGCGGAACGCCAGGCGATCGGCATCGAACAGTTCGGGCGCCGACTCGATGTAATCCAGCACCGTGCCCAGGGTAGCGAAGCGCTGCGGGCTGGTGCCGCGCAGCAGGGTGTCGAACTGCGTGGCAATGGCGCCGCGCTGTTCCAGGCCATCGTGGAACAGCTGCTGGCCGATGCGGGCGGAGGTGGTGCGATCGGCCGCGGACTGCTGTTCCTCATCGGCCAGCAGCACGATGATCCGTCGATAGCCGTCGAGCTGCTTCTGCAATGCGCCCAGCAACGGCGCGGCGGCCGGGTCGGCGGCAGCGGCAGCCTGTGCGCTCGGCTGGGTAACCGCCGCCGGTGCCTGCGCGTCCTTGTCGCCACAGCCAGCCACGAGCAGGGTCAACAGCAGGCTGGGCAGAAACAGGCGGAACGACGGCGCACGCGGCATGGCGGACTCGAACAAAGGGGAATGGTGTGCCGGCGATTCTAACGCCGCATGCGAAAAGCCCGCCTTGCGGCGGGCCTTTGCTGGGCCGGCCGGCCAGCGGCCGGCTCTACCCGTCGGCGCAGACGCGCCTTACTTTTTCTTGGCCGGAGCGGTGGCTGCCGTGGCCGGCACCGGATCGCTGCCGTGGCGCTTGGTCATCCACCACTGCTGCAGCAGGCCCAGTCCACCATTGACCACCCAGTACAGGACCAGGCCGGACGGCATGAAGGCCATCATGACGCCGAACACCAGCGGCATGAACTGCATCATCTTCTGCTGCATCGGGTCCATGCCCGGTGCCGGCGTCAGCTTCTGGGTGAACCACATCACCGCTACGTTGATGACCGGCAGGATGAAGTACGGGTCACGGGCGGTCAGGTCCTGGATCCAGCCGAACCAGGGCGCCTGGCGCAGTTCGACCGATTCCACCAGCACCCAGTACAGGGCGAAGAAGATCGGCATCTGGATGAGGATCGGCAGACAGCCGCCCATCGGATTGATCTTTTCCTTCTTGTACAGCTCCATCATCGCGGTCTGGAACTTCTGGCGGTCATCGCCATAGCGTTCCTTCAGCTGTGCGATGCGCGGCTGGAAGCGACGCATTTTGGCGCCACTCTTGTACTGCGTCGCCGACAGCGGGTACAGCACGATCTTCAGCAGCACCACCAGGCCGACGATGGCCCAGCCCCAGTTGCCCACCAGCTTGTGCACCTGGTTGAGCACCCAGAACAGGCCCTGGCCGATCACCGCCATCATCGAGAAGCGGCTGTAGTCGACCACACGGTCCAGACCCGGCACGTCTTCCTTGGCGATCAGGTTGACCAGCTTCGGGCCGACCCACAGGCGGGCCTCGGTGCTGGTGGACTGGCCCGGGGCCACGGTGAAGGCCGGGCCACGCGCTTCGATCAGGTCACGACCGGCCACCTGCGACAGCACGTAGTGTGCGGTCTGGTCCTTCTGCGGGATCCAGGCGGTGAAGAAGTGGTGCTGCAGCATCGCCAGCCAGCCGCCGGTGATGTTCTGGTTCAGCGCGCCATCGTCCAGGTAATCCTTGAACGCACGACGCTGGTACTTCTTGTCGTTGTCGTACCAGGTGGCACCGTTGAAGCTGAACGAGTCCGGGTTGGTCATGCTCCGCGACAGGATCGTCGGGCTGCGGTCCAGGGTGCGGTAGACGTAGCCGTTCCACGGCGCGGCGCCGGCATTGCTGACTTCATCCTTGAAGCGGATCGCATACTCGTTGCGGCCCACGATCAGGGTGCGCTTGATGGTCACGCCGTTGTCGGCGGTCCATACGAACGGAACCTGCAGTTCGTTCTGGCCCTTGGCCAGCACGAAGTCGCGGGTGTCACCGACCAGCTTGAAGCCGTCGGCACCCGGCACCGGGGTGTTCTTGTCTTCGCTGGCCCAGCCGCTGATCGCGCTGTAGGGATGCGCGGGATCTTCGGTCAGCAGGCGCACCGGCGGGCTGCCTTCGTCCTTGCTCTGCGGGAACTGCAGCAGTTCGGCGTCGAGCACGCGGCCGCCATCGAGCTTCAGGCGCAGCACGTCGGTGGTGATGGTCACGGTCTGTGCGGACGGGGTGGCGCTGGCCTGGGCCTGTGCAGCGGCCTGACCCGGGGCACCGGGAACCTGCGCGCTGGGGATGCTGCCCGGGGACGCGCCGGGGACGCTCTGGGCGGCGGCCGGGGCCGAGCTGGTCGTCGGCGCCGGGGTCGGGGCGGACTTCTCACGGCTCCACTCCATCCACAGCAGCACGGCCACCATCAGCCAGGCAAAGATCAGGAAAACACGGGTCTGGTTCATCAGCAGGCAGGCTCAGCGGGGCCGGGACGCGGTGCCGGCTCGGTGACGGAGGAAATGGCAATGCCATCAGGCGGCGGCATTGTGCCGTCCACGCCCGGCGCGGGCAATGCGCGCAGGCGCCGCAGCAGGCGCAGGAAGGCCTGGCGGATATCTTCGTTGCTGGCATGACGCGCAGCAGTACGAGCCACGACGACGAAGTCGCCTGGCTGTATGTCGGTTCGTGTCTGACGCAAGGCGTCGCGCAGGACGCGCTTGATCCGGTTACGCCCAACGGCGTGAGGATCGACCTTGCGGGAAACCGCCAGACCCAGCCTGGCCGGCCGGTCAGCCGGTAGCCAGTGCAGGGTCATCAGCGGATCGGACACACGGCGGGCGCCGTTGAAGACCGTTGAATATTCGGCACGCGTGCGAACCCGCGCAGAGCGAGGGAATCGCTTGCGCGGGTCTGCAGTATTCACTGTCGAATGGATTGCGTCTGCCGCTGGATGCGGCATGGCAATCAGGCGCTCAGGACTTTGCGGCCCTTGGCGCGGCGACGCGACAGGATCTTGCGGCCGTCAGCGGTCTTCATACGGGCACGGAAGCCGTGGTCGCGCTTACGCTTGAGGTTGCTGGGCTGGAAGGTGCGCTTGGTGGCCATGTGGGCCTCTCGTATGAATGGGACGGAAAGAACCGGAAATTTTAGAGAGGTGTCCCCCCTCCCGTCAACCCCTGTCTGCTACGCCAATTCACCGGGCTGTGCAATAGCTGTGGATCTTTTTGTGAATAAGTAGGGGACAAGCATTCCGAAGGCGGGCGCTCGGTGGTAGGCTGAGCCATCCATTTCCCCCCTTTCAGGCCTGTGTTTGGGCGCCTTTTCGCGCCTATGCATCGGCCACCGGACAATTATTGCTGATGGATGCCTGGTCACGTAGTCTCGAGCGACTCGAGGCGGAGTTCCCGCCCGAGGATGTTCACACCTGGTTGAAGCCGCTGCAGGCAGATCTGCGCGCTGACAGCCTGGTGCTGTATGCACCGAATGCCTTCATTGTCGATCAGGTGCGCGAACTGTACCTGCCGCGGATCCGCGAGCTGGTCACCCACTTTGCCGGTTTCGGCGACGTATTTCTTGAAATCGGCTCGCGTCCGCGGCCCGTGGACGCGCAGATCGCGCCGGTTTCCAGCCATTCGGCGCAGGCGCCGGTGCAGCCGCAGGTCCCCTTTGCCGGCAACCTGGACAACCACTACACCTTCGCCAACTTCGTGGAAGGCCGCAGCAACCAGCTGGGCCTGGCCGCAGCATTCCAGGCGGCGCAGAAGCCGGGCGACCGCGCGCACAATCCGCTGCTGCTGTACGGGGGCACCGGCCTGGGCAAGACCCACCTGATGTTCGCCGCCGGCAACGCGATGCGTCAGGCCAATCCGGCCGCCAAGGTGCTGTATCTGCGTTCGGAACAGTTCTTCAGCGCGATGATCCGGGCCTTGCAGGAAAAGACCATGGATCAGTTCAAGCGCCAGTTCCAGCAGGTCGACGCGCTGCTGATCGATGACATCCAGTTCTTCGCCGGCAAGGATCGCACCCAGGAAGAGTTCTTCCACACCTTCAACGCGTTGTTCGATGGCAAGCAGCAGATCATCCTGACCTGCGACCGCTATCCGCGCGAAGTCGAAGGCCTGGAAGCGCGCCTGAAGTCGCGGCTTGCCTGGGGCCTGTCGGTCGCCATCGAGCCGCCGGACTTCGAGACCCGCGCTGCGATCGTGCTGGCCAAGGCCCGCGAGCGTGGTGCCGAGATTCCCGATGACGTTGCGTTCCTGATTGCCAAGAAGATGCGCTCCAATGTGCGCGACCTCGAGGGTGCGCTGAATACCCTGACCGCCCGCGCCAATTTCACCGGCCGTGCGATCACCACCGAATTCGCCCAGGAAACCCTGCGCGACCTGCTGCGCGCCCAGCAGCAGGCGATCAGCATTCCCAACATCCAGAAAACCGTTGCCGATTACTACGGGCTGCAGATCAAGGATCTGCTGTCCAAGCGTCGGACCCGGTCGCTGGCCCGTCCGCGCCAGGTTGCCATGGCGCTGACCAAGGAACTGACCGAACACAGCCTGCCCGAAATCGGCGACGCCTTTGCCGGTCGCGATCACACCACGGTGCTGCATGCCTGCCGGCAGATCCGCACCCTGATGGAAGCCGACGGCAAGCTCCGCGAGGACTGGGACAAGCTGATCCGGAAGCTGAGCGAATGATGCACGTACGCCGATGAGGCGTCACCGCATAAAACGGTGCAGAATCCGGTAGCAAGCGCGGGACAGGGTGTGGATAAAAATGCCGTTGGATTTCCCGGAAGATTTATCCACAGCTTTCCCCACCCCTTGGGGGCTGGTAATGCAGAGGGTTTCGAAGCCTGAAACCCTTTTGTTTACAAAGACTTAGCTGTGTTTTCCAGCGATTCTGGCTCTACCAGCACCACCAAGCTTTTGATTTATTCCACATTTTTTTAAAGCATAGGGGCACGGAACCACATGCGTTTCACACTGCAGCGCGAAGCCTTTCTCAAGCCGTTGGCACAGGTCGTCAACGTGGTCGAACGCCGCCAGACCCTTCCGGTTCTGGCCAATTTCCTGGTGCAGGTGCAGAACGGCCAGCTGTCGCTGACCGGTACCGACCTGGAAGTGGAGATGGTGTCGCGGATCGCGGTTGAAGATGCCCAGGACGGCGAAACCACCATTCCCGCCCGCAAGCTGTTCGAGATCATCCGCGCCCTGCCTGATGGCAGCCGGATCACCGTCTCGCAGACCGGTGACAAGATCACCGTGCAGGCAGGACGCAGCCGCTTCACCCTGGCCACCCTGCCCTCCAACGACTTCCCGTCGGTGGACGAAGTGGAAGCCACCGAGCGTGTTGCGATCGGCGAAGCCACCCTGAAGGAGCTGATCGAGCGCACTGCGTTCGCGATGGCCCAGCAGGACGTGCGCTATTACCTCAACGGCCTGCTGTTCGACCTGCGCGGAGATGCGCTGCGCACTGTCGCCACCGACGGTCATCGGCTGGCCCTGTGCGAAACCGATCTGGCCAAGCCCAGCGGTTCCAAGCGCCAGATCATCGTGCCGCGCAAGGGCGTCACCGAGTTGCAGCGCCTGCTGGAAAGCGGTGATCGCGAGATCGAACTGGAAGTCGGCCGTAGCCACGTTCGCGTGAAGCGCGACGATGTGACCTTCACTTCGAAGCTGATCGACGGTCGCTTCCCGGATTACGAGGCAGTGATTCCGATTGGTGCCGACCGCGAGGTGAAGGTTGATCGCGAAGCACTGCGTGCCTCGCTGCAGCGTGCTGCGATCCTGTCCAACGAGAAGTACCGCGGCATCCGCGTGGAAGTTTCGCCGGGCAACCTGAAGATCAGCGCGCACAACCCGGAGCAGGAAGAAGCCCAGGAAGAGATCGAGGCCGACACCACGGTCAGCGACCTGGCCATCGGCTTCAACGTGAACTACCTGCTGGATGCCCTCTCCGCCCTGCGCGACGAAGAAGTGATCATCCAGCTGCGCGATTCCAATTCCTCGGCGCTGGTGCGCGAATCCAGCAGCGAGAAGTCGCGTCATGTGGTGATGCCGTTGCGTCTCTGACAGCTGCGCCGTTCCACGTGGAACACATGGACGCCCGGGATCTCCAGGGCGTCTTTTTTTGTTCCACGTGGAGCATCGTTGCGAATGCTACCGCCGCCATCGTCGCTCCTTGCCGATGAGAGCATCCACGTTGCCCTGATGGGTTGTCGGCGCATGGAACCCACGGTCCCGGGAAGCCAGCTGTGGAATCCACATGCTGAGATGACGAGACACGTTGGATATGAGCACGCAGCGGGATCCGAACCAGCGGCTTCCGCCTGCGTGCTGACCTCTCTGTCCACAGGCCTCGTTTGTGGAATTTCGGCGCTTCCCTAGCTTCTAAATCTGGGTATAAATCAAAAGCTTGGTGGTGATGGTAGGGCCAGATTTCATGTAAAAGTAGGCTATGTGTCTGTTTTAAAAAGCTTTTATAAGGTTGAAACCCCCTGTATATAGGCCATCAAGCCTGGGGGGGAACCTGTGGATAGTTTTACAGCCGAGGAAAAGTGCCTTTTTTATCCACAGTTCGCCCACACCTTGTGTATAAGTCATACAAACCCGCTGTGGATTGCGTGGAACTGCCGCTTTGAATTTCTTGAAATCTGTGGAACCTGGCAGGGGCCTTGGTCGCAGATTTCAAGAAATCTGGGGAGCACTGACTGCAATCTCGGTGTGGAGTCAGGCCATGAGCCGGGGAAGCCGTCTTCGGAATGGCGAAATCTGGACGCCTTGAGCCTTGGCTTCCTGCCGGATTTGAACGATTTCGGCCACTGTCTCCGGCCGCCTGCATGCCGGCAGGCCTCCGCCACGTGGAACCCGTGTTCTCCAAGGCTGCAACGCCCCGCTGATGCCGGTCCACGTCCGATCCACGCTGGCTGGCTTGACCAATGCAGTAAGCTGGGTGATTCCCCGCCCCTCTACCGCCATGTGCGGATGGTCTGTCGCATCCCATGCAGATTCGTCGTCTTGCCCTCCACCACTTGCGTCGTTTCGATGTGGTGGAGCTGTCACCCCAGCCAGGGGTGAATCTGCTGACCGGTGACAACGGCGCTGGCAAGACCAGCGTCCTGGAAGCGTTGCATCTGATGGCCTATGGGCGGAGTTTCCGCGGGCGGGTACGCGATGGCCTGGTGCGTCAGGGCCATGAAGCCCTGGAAGTCTTCGTGGAATGGGACGAGCAACGCGGTGATCTGCCCGTGCAGAGGCGAAAAGCCGGGTTGCGGCATAGCGGGCAGGAGTGGAAGGGGCGGCTGGATGGCGAAGACGTCGCCCAACTCGGAAACCTGTGTGCCGCCCTGGCTGTGGTGACCTTTGAACCGGGCAGTCACGCCTTGGTGAGTGGTGGTGGCGAGCCGCGTCGGCGCTTTCTGGATTGGGGCCTGTTCCACGTGGAACCAGACTTCCTATCCTTGTGGCGGCGCTACTCGCGCGCGTTGAAGCAGCGCAATGCTCTGCTCAAGCAGGGCGGGCCGTCGCGGATGCTCGATACCTGGGATCACGAGCTGGCCGAGGCGGGAGAACCGCTGACCAGCCGTCGGCAGCACTACCTGGAGCGGCTGCAGTCCCGAACCATCGCCCTGGCCGAGGCACTGGCTCCGCAACTGGGAATCGTGGGCCTGAATCTGAGTCCCGGTTGGCGCCGGCACGAGGTTCCGCTGGCAGATGCCCTTCTGCTGGCGCGCGATCGCGACCGTCAGGCGGGTTACACCTCGCTGGGCCCACACCGGGCGGACTGGAGCGTGGCGTTCCAGAGCATCCCGGGTCGCGATGCGCTGTCACGCGGCCAGGCCAAGCTCACCGCCCTCGCCTGTCTACTGGCCCAGGCGGAGGATTACGCCGAGCAGCGTGGCGAGTGGCCCGTCATCGCGCTCGACGATCTGGCCTCGGAGCTGGATCGCACACACCAGGCCCGGGTACTGCACCGCCTGTTGGCGGCACCGGCGCAGATATTCATCACTGCAACAGAAACGCCTGCAGCACTGGAGACTCTGAGCAACATCACCCGGTTCCACGTGGAACATGCACAGATCGTGGCTGTGCCATAGTGGGCACGGCAAGGCCGCTCAGCCCCGGCTGGTATAATTCAGGCTGCTATCCCTTCATTCTCGGCACATCGCTCAAAGCGGTGTCCGACCTGCGGAGCCTACGGCAAGCGCAATGACCGACGAACAGAACACCCCGGCAAACAACGGCAACTACGACGCCAACAGCATTACGGCCCTGGAAGGCCTGGAGGCTGTCCGCAAGCGCCCAGGCATGTACATCGGCGACGTCCATGACGGCACCGGCCTGCATCACATGGTGTTCGAGGTCGTCGACAACTCGATCGACGAAGCCCTCGCCGGCCATGCCGACCACGTGTCGGTGACGATCCATGCCGACGGCTCGGTCGGAGTGTCCGACAACGGTCGCGGCATTCCGACGGGCAAGCACGAGCAGATGAGCAAGAAGCTCGACCGCGACGTGTCTGCAGCCGAAGTCGTGATGACGGTCCTGCACGCAGGCGGCAAGTTCGACGACAACAGCTACAAGGTTTCCGGCGGCCTGCACGGCGTGGGCGTCAGCGTGGTCAACGCGCTGTCGCAGAAGCTGGTCCTGGATATCTACCAGGGCGGTTTCCACTACCAGCAGGAATACGCCGACGGCGCAGCACTGCATCCGCTGAAGCAGGTCGGTCCCAGCACCAAGCGCGGTACCACCCTGCGCTTCTGGCCGTCGGTAAAGGCTTTCCACGACAACGTGGAATTCCACTACGACATCCTGGCCCGTCGCCTGCGCGAACTGTCCTTCCTCAATTCCGGCGTCAAGATCGTGCTGGTGGACGAGCGTGGTGATGGCCGCCGCGACGACTTCCATTACGAGGGCGGCATCCGCAGCTTCGTGGAGCATCTGGCGCAGTTGAAGACGCCGTTGCACCCGAACGTGATCTCGGTAACCGGCGAATCCAACGGCATCACCGTGGAAGTGGCGCTGCAGTGGACCGACTCCTACCAGGAGACGATGTACTGCTTCACCAACAACATTCCGCAGAAGGACGGCGGTACCCACCTGGCCGGCTTCCGTGGCGCGTTGACCCGCGTGCTCAACAACTACATCGAGCAGAACGGCATCGCCAAGCAGGCCAAGATCAACCTGACCGGCGATGACATGCGCGAAGGCATGATCGCGGTGCTGTCGGTGAAGGTGCCGGACCCGAGCTTCTCCAGCCAGACCAAGGAAAAGCTGGTCAGCTCGGATGTGCGTCCGGCCGTGGAAAGCGCATTCGGCCAGCGCCTGGAAGAGTTCCTGCAGGAAAACCCGAACGAAGCCAAGGCCATCGCCGGCAAGATCGTCGACGCTGCCCGTGCCCGCGAAGCCGCGCGCAAGGCCCGCGACCTGACCCGCCGCAAGGGTGCGCTGGATATCGCCGGCCTGCCGGGCAAGCTGGCCGACTGCCAGGAAAAGGATCCGGCGCTGTCCGAACTGTTCATCGTCGAGGGTGACTCGGCAGGTGGTTCGGCCAAGCAGGGCCGCAACCGCAAGAACCAGGCGGTGCTGCCGCTGCGCGGCAAGATCCTCAACGTGGAACGTGCACGCTTCGACCGCATGCTGGCGTCGGACCAGGTGGGTACGCTGATCACCGCGCTGGGCACCGGCATCGGTCGCGACGAGTACAACCCGGACAAGCTGCGTTACCACAAGATCATCATCATGACCGACGCCGACGTCGACGGCGCGCACATCCGCACCCTGCTGCTGACGTTCTTCTACCGTCAGATGCCGGAGCTGATCGAGCGTGGTTATGTCTATATCGGCCTGCCGCCGCTGTACAAGATCAAGCAGGGCAAGCAGGAGCTGTACCTGAAGGACGATCCGGCGCTGGACAGCTATCTGGCCAGCAGCGCAGTGGAGAACGCGGGGCTGGTGCCGGCCAGCGGCGAGCCGCCGATCGATGGCGTGGCGCTGGAAAAGCTGCTGCTTGCCTACGCTGCCGCGCAGGACACGATCAACCGCAATACCCATCGTTACGACCGCAACCTGCTCGAAGCGCTGGTCGACTTCATGCCGTTGGAGCTGGAAAACCTGCGCAACGCAGGTCCCGGCGAAGGCCTGGACGCGCTGGCCAAGCACCTCAACCAGGGCAACCTCGGCAGCGCCCGTTTCACCCTGGAACTGCAGGAACCCAACGAGCAGCGTCCGGCTGCGGTGCTGGTCACGCGCAGCCACATGGGCGAACAGCACATCCAGGTGCTGCCGCTGTCCGCGCTTGAAAGCGGCGAGCTGCGTGGCATCCACCAGGCAGCGCAGCTGCTGCACGGTCTGGTCCGCGAAGGCGCGGTCATCACCCGTGGCGCCAAGTCGATCGAGGTCGAATCGTTCGCGCAGGCCCGCAACTGGCTGCTGGACGAAGCCAAGCGCGGCCGTCAGATCCAGCGATTCAAGGGTCTGGGCGAAATGAATCCGGAACAGCTGTGGGACACCACCGTCAATCCCGATACCCGTCGCCTGCTGCAGGTGCGTATCGAAGATGCGGTGGCCGCTGACCAGATCTTCAGCACCCTGATGGGTGATGTGGTCGAACCGCGCCGCGACTTCATCGAAGACAACGCGCTGAAGGTCGCCAACCTGGATATCTGACACAATCGGATGGTGGCCGGCGCGCGGGGAGGCGCGCCGGCTTTTGTCCCTTGATCGCAGGTAATCGATGTCCGCTTCCGCCCCGGTTTCCGCTCCGCCGCCGGTTCCACCGGCTACTGTCACGCCCCGCGCCTCCTCGCCGCTGGCGGGCTTCTTCATCGATCTGGGAATCGCGACAGTCGCCTTGTTCGGTCTGAGTGTCGTCTGCGGGGCGATATGGGGGCTCTACCGCAGCCTGCAGATCAGCGCGGCCAATGCGCAAGGCGCTGCCGCCGGTACTATCGCCTCTGTTGGCCAACCCGGTGCGCTGGGGCAGATCCTGATGGCATTGATCGCCACCGGTGGTGCGGCCCTGCTGGTCTACTTCTGGCGTCGCCCTGCCAATGCCGCTGAGCGCCAGCATTCGCGCCAGGCTCTGCAGCGACCTTCCACTTGGGGCTGGACTCTGCTGGTCGCCTTGCTGATCGTGCTGGGAAGCAACGGCATTGCCTTCCTTGCCAAGCAGATGGGCATCGAGCCGGTTCCCACCAATCTCGAACTGATGCAGAACGCGATTGCGCGTTTCCCTGTATTCCTGGCGCTGTTTGCAATCGTGCTGGCACCCGCCTACGAGGAACTGCTGTTCCGTCGCGTCCTGTTCGGGCGCCTCTGGCAGGCCGGGCGTCCATGGCTTGGCATTGTCCTCAGCAGCCTGGCCTTTGCCCTGGTCCATGAAGTGCCCGGGGTCAGCAAGAACTCCCTGCTCGGTACTGCCCAGCTCTGGCTGGTCTATGGCGGCATGGGCGCTGCGTTCTGCTGGCTGTACCGCCGCACCGGCACCTTGTGGGCAGCGATCGCCGCCCATGCGCTGAACAATGCCGTGGCGCTTGCGGCCCTGGTGTTTTTCGGGGCAACGTAAGGCGCTGTCCGCTTGACGAAAGATTAAGCAGACCCGTTACACACTGGGCTTCTGAACACGGGGGTGGGTCCATGAAACAACTGCTGCTGGCCATCGTCATCACCACTCTGGTCAGCGCCTGCGCGACCACCACTTCACCCACCGGCCGTCGGCAGATGGTGGGCGGTGTGTCGCAGGCACAGCTGGACCAGCTGGGTGCGCAGGCGTTCGCCGAAACCAAGCAGAAAGAGAAGATCAGCAGCGATGGCCGCCAGAACGGCTACGTGCAATGCGTGGTCAACGCGCTCGTTGCACAGCTGCCGCCTCAGTACCGTGGCGTACGGTGGGAAACGGCGGTGTTCGTCGACAAGGAACCCAATGCCTTCGCCCTGCCCGGCGGCAAGGTCGGGGTCAACACCGGCATCTTCAGCGTTGCCAAGAACCAGGATCAGCTGGCAGCGGTGATCGGCCATGAAATCGGCCACGTGATCGCCCGCCACCACGAAGAACGCATCACCCGGCAGATGGGCGCGCAGACCGGATTGGCGGTGCTGGGCGCGCTGGCCGGCGCCTATGGCGGCGAAGGCGCAGCCAGTACGGTCAACCAGCTGGGCGGGATGGGGGCGCAGACCGCGTTCCTGTTGCCCGGCTCACGCACCCAGGAAAGCGAGGCTGACGTGATCGGTCAGCGGTTGATGGCCGAGGCCGGATTCAACCCCGCCCAGGCCGTCGATCTGTGGCAGAACATGATGGCCGCCAGTGGCGGTCGCAGCCCGCAATGGTTGTCGACCCATCCCGATCCAGCCAATCGGATCAGGGAGTTGCAGCGTGATGTGCCGGCGCTCGGCCCCGTCTACCAGCAGGCGCAGGCGGCCGGACGCCGGCCAAAGTGTGGCTGAGTGCGCAGATTCATGCTGTATTGCAGCACATAAAACGATTTCTCACGCCATCTGTTTCTGATACGTTTGGCGGCTCAGATTTTTCTGACAGTCCGACTTTGCCGCTACCGGCGGTTCGATCGAGGTGAACGATGATTTTCCGTAACCACAAAGCTGTGCTTTCCGTCCTCATCGCCACTGCCCTGACCGGCGCCGTGGTCACCGACGCGTTCGCGCAGTCCTCGCGTTCGTCCGAGCGTGGCAACCGTGGCGGCAAGCAGGCCAAGGCCGAAGTGCTGTTCCCGAACGCGACCCGCCAGGAACCGGCAGCGAAGTCGTCGGCCAAGCTGGGCAGCAAGCTGCAGAAGATGATTGACAGCTACAACAAGGAAAAGTTCCCGGAGACCCGCACGCTGGCCGACGAGATCCTGGCCACCGACGGCGCCAACGAGTACGACAAGTCGCTGGCCGCGCAGCTGGCATCGCAGGCCGCCTACCAGACCGACGACACCGCCGCGGCCATCGCGTACCTGAAGCAGGTGCTGCAGTTCAACGGCCTCGACAACAACGGCCACTTCCAGTCGATGCTGATGCTGGGCCAGCTGCAGATCCAGGAAGACCAGACCGCTGAAGGCCTGGCGACCCTGGACAAGTACTTCGCCGAGAGCAAGTCGACCAAGCCGGAAGAGCTGATCATCAAGGGCCAGGCGCTGTACCAGCTGGAGCGCTACCAGGAAGCGATCCCGGTGCTGAAGCAGGCCATTGCCGGCGCTGCCGAGCCGAAGGACAACTGGAACCAGCTGCTGATGGCCGCACTGTCCGAAGCGGGCCAGACCGGTGAGGCCGTGCAGGCCGCCGAAGCGCTGGCGGCCAAGAACCCGAACGACAAGAAAGCGCAGCTGAACCTGGCCAACATGTACATGCAGGCCGACCAGATGCCGAAGGCCGCCGCGGTGATGGACAAGCTGCGCAGCAGCGGCCAGCTCACCGAAGAGCGCGAGTACAAGCAGCTGTACTCGATCTATGCCAACACCGAGAACAAGGAAAAGGACGTCATCGCGGTCATCAACGAGGGGTTGCAGAAGGGCATCCTGAAGCCGGATTACCAGGTCTACCTGGCACTGGCCCAGTCCTACTACTACTCCGACCAGGTGCCGCAGGCGATCGATGCGTGGCAGAAGGCCGCCCCGCTCTCCAAGGACGGTGAGACCTACCTGAATCTGGCACGCGTTTTGCACAGTGAAGGTCGTGTCCCGGAGGCCAAGCAGGCCGCCCAGCAGGCGCTGGCGAAGGGCGTGAAGAACCAGGCGGATGCCAAGAAAATCATCAACCTGAAGTAAGTAGGAATAACGCCTGAACGCCTGCCCAGTTGATGCGCAAGCGCTCAGGATTGGTATAAGCTTGGAGGTTCCTGCGGTGTCATGCACCGCTGATCAGGGATCCCGCCCCCGGGATTCCGGCCCCACTATTGAGCTCTTGGCGCATGACGGAACAACTAGTCGTTCACCGGTACGAACAACCCGATGACAAGGGGCTGAGCTGGCCTCGCATCGTCGGTATCGCGTTTGTAATCGCCCTGCATCTGGCCGCCTTCATGATGCTCCTGATTCCTGCCGTGGCTCCCAAGGCCGTGGCGGAGAAGGAGCGCAACGTCATGGTGACCATCGTCGACGCACCGCCGCCGCCGCCACCGCCGCCGCCGCCGCCGCCGCCGCAGGACACCCCGCCGCCGCCGGTGAAGAATCTGTCGCCGCCGAAGCCGTCGCCCGTCCCGCCGCCGCCGCAGGCGCCGGTCGTCGACGTGCCGGAACCGCGCCCGAACGATATCGTCACCCCGCCGTCGCCGCCGTCGCCGCCGGCACCGCCGACCTCGATCGAGGCCAGCGTGGACATCTCGTCGAAGGCCATGAATCCGCCGCGCTATCCGCCGGCCGCCTTCCGCGCTGGTATCCAGGGCGAAGTGATCCTGATCATTGATGTCGATGCCAGCGGCAACGTCACCAATGTCACGGTGGAAAAGTCCAGCCGTAACCGCGATCTGGACCGTGCTGCGATGGAAGCTGCCCGCAAGTGGCGTTTCAACGCCGCCGAAGCTGGCGGTAAGAAGGCTGCTGGCCGCGTCCGCGTCCCGGTCAACTTTGCGCTGAACTGATGCGCCCGGGTGGCCGCCTGGCCACCCTCGCCTCCAGTTCGATTGTTTAGCTTAGCTACACCCTTTATCACCACACACAACAAAGGTAAGCGTCATGCTGCAGGAAATTTTCATCGCCGCTGCTGCCGGGGGCAATCCGTCCAACGCCCTGTCGCAGATGGGCTTCGAGCATCTGATCCACGAAATGACCACCAAGCCGGGTGATTTCGCGGTTTCCTGGGTCGTGCTGCTGACCCTGGTCGTCATGTCCGCCATGTCCTGGTACTGGACCGTCATCAACATCTTCCGTGCTACCCGCCTGAAGAGCGCCGCTGATCGCGTCGTCAGCCTGTTCTGGGATACCCCGAACGCGCAGGACGCCATCCGTGCAATGGAAGAGCAGCCGGCTTCGGAGCCGTTCTCGAAGATCGCACTGGACGCTGCACAGGCTGCTGCGCACCACCAGCGTGCTGAAGGCGGCGCTGTCGGCGGCGTGGGTGAGAACCTGAGCCGTTCGGAGTTCGTCGACCGCGCTCTGCGCCAGGCCGTGACCCGCGAAAGCAACAAGCTGCAGTCGGGCATGACCCTGCTGGCCACCGTCGGTGCAACCGCTCCGTTCGTCGGTCTGCTGGGTACCGTGTGGGGCATCTACGGCGCGCTGATCAAGATCGGTGCCACCGGCTCCGCTTCGATCGACGCCGTTGCCGGCCCGGTGGGTGAAGCACTGATCATGACCGCCATCGGTCTGTTCGTCGCGATCCCGGCCGTGTTCGCCTTCAACTTCTTCAGCAAGATCAACAGCGCGACCATCAGCAAGTTCGATACCTTCGCGCACGACCTGCACGACTTCTTCGCCACCGGTTCGCGCGTCCGCTAATTGCGACGCGCTGTACCCGCGAGAACGTAGTCACCAAGATCTAGACGGAGCCCGTTATGGCTTTCAGTAGTGGTAACAGCGGCGGCCCCATGGCCGACATCAACGTTACGCCCCTCGTGGACGTGATGCTGGTGCTGCTGATCATCTTCATCATCACGGCGCCGCTGATGTCCCACAAGGTCAAGGTGGATCTGCCGGAGGCCAATCTGGTCCAGAAGCCGGACGACACCAACGACCGCAAGGGTCCCATCACCCTGGCAGTCAAGGAAGACGGTTCGATCTACTGGAACGACGAAGAGATCGACAAGCAGACCCTCGAGTCGCGCTTGGCGACCGCCGCCCAGCAGACCCCGCAGCCGCCGTTGAACCTGCGTGGTGACCGCACCACCAAGATGCGTGTCATCAACGAGATGACCAAGGTCGCGCAGGAACAGGGCATGCTGGACGTCGGCTTCGTGGCGACCAAAGAGAAGGGGCAATAAGCCATGGCATTCAGTAGTGGTGGTGGCAAGGGCCCCATGGCCGACATCAACGTCACGCCCCTCGTGGACGTGATGCTGGTGCTGTTGATCATCTTCATCGTGACCGCGCCGATCATGACGTACCCGATCGCCGTGGACCTGCCGCAGCGCGTGCTCAACCCACCGCCGCAGCTGGTCGAACCGCCGCCGCCGATCGAGCTGAAGATCGACGCCAGCAACCAGGTCTCGTGGAACAACAGCCCGATCGGTACGCATGAACTGCAGCAGCGGATGGAGCAGGAGGTCCAGCGTGACCCGACCAACCAGCCGGAACTGCGGATCGATGCCAGCCCGGATTCGGAGTACGACGTGATGGCCAAGGTTCTGGCCGCCGCGAAGAATGCTCAGATGAAGAAGATCGGCTTCGTGCAGCAGTAAATCGCTACACCGCAATACATCAGTCATGACGCGACTGCAG
This sequence comes from Stenotrophomonas sp. 2694, assembly GCF_040548715.1. Taxonomy (NCBI): domain Bacteria; kingdom Pseudomonadati; phylum Pseudomonadota; class Gammaproteobacteria; order Lysobacterales; family Lysobacteraceae; genus Stenotrophomonas; species Stenotrophomonas sp. 2694. Next base: position 36,021 of record NZ_JBEPSG010000014.1, on the reverse strand, counting down.
ACGCCCCTGGAAACAGGGGCGTCTTTTTTTGTGCGTGCAGGCGTCTTCCCGGCAACGCCGTTGGCAATGAATGCCTCTGGCCGGTGCCTGTCCCCGCTATGATCGGCGGATGCTCGCCCTCTTCGATTCCGTGCGCCATTGGCTTGATGGCATCGCCCACCTGGGAACGATCCTGGCGGTGGCCTATCTGCTGTATCTGCTGGCGTTGACGGGCTGGATCATGCTGCAGAAGCGCGAGCCGGTGGCCACGTTGAGCTGGATCCTGTCGCTGGCGCTGCTGCCCTACCTGGGCCTCTTCATCTATTACCTGCTGGGCCCACAGAAGGTGAAGCGGCAACGGCTGCGGCGCGGTCGCGCGCGCTCGGGCATGGAGCACTACAGCGATGTCTGCCCGCCCGATGCCGACTGCACCGAACTGGCCAAGATCGCGCAGGCGACCACCGGGCTGGCGCCAAGCACAGCCACCGAAGTGACCTGGCTGGTCGACGGCGCGGCCACCTACGCCGCGCTGCTGGAAGCGGTGGCACAGGCGCAGGACCATGTGCACCTGGAGTACTACATCTTCAATCCTGACCACGCCGGCACCGCGTTGCGGGATGCGTTGGTGGAACGGGCCAACGCCGGCGTGCAGGTGCGGCTGCTGCTGGATGCGGTAGGTTCTTCGGCCGTGCGTCAGCGCTTCCTGCAGCCGCTGTTGAACGCCGGCGCTGAGGTGATCTGGTTCCATCCGCGGCAGTTGCTGAAGCCGTTCAAGCGACCCTGGTTGAACCTGCGTACGCACCGCAAGCTGGTGATCGTCGATGGCCGGCTGGCGTTCACCGGCGGCATCAACATCACCGACGACGAAGACGAAAGCCGCAACCCGGATGCTTACCGCGATCTGCACATGCGCCTGCGCGGGCACGTGGTGCGCAGCCTGCAGCTGGTCTTCGCCGAGGACTGGCTGTACGCCAGCGGCCAGGACCACTCGCGGTTCGATATCGCCCGGCTGTGGCCCAGCGACATGCCCCTGCGCGGCGACGGCGCGATCAACGCGCAGGTGCTGGTGTCCGGCCCGGATTCGGGATGGGAGACCATCCATCGCCTGCACGTGGCCGCCATCCAGGAAGCACGTGAGCGGGTCTGGCTGGTCACCCCCTACTTCGTACCCGGCGAGGCGGCGCGGATGGCGCTGACCTCGGCCGCACTCGGTGGCCTGGACGTGCGCCTGCTGGTGCCGAAGATGAGCGACTCCTGGTTCGTGACCCAGGCCGCACGCTCCTATTTCGACGAGCTGCTGCATGCGGGAGTGAAGATCTACGAGTACGGCCCGCGCATGCTGCATACCAAGGCATTCATCGCCGACGACGACGTCTGCATCGTCGGCAGCGCCAACTTCGATCACCGCAGCTTCCGCCTGAATTTCGAGCTGTCGATGATGATCAGCGACCGTGGCCGGGTGGCGGAACTGTCTACGTTGCTGCAGTCCGAATTCGAGCGTGCCACCCGTGTACATGACCAGGCAGGACGCTCGCTGTGGCTGCACCGGCTGCCCGAAGCCTTCGCGCGATTGGCCTCGCCGCTGCTGTGAGGCAGCGCTACACTGCGGCGGTGGCCCGGGGAGACTGACAATGTACTGGCTGTACCTGCTGCTGGCGCTGGGCTGCTTCGCCTTTGCGCTGAAAACACCGAACATGGGCCTGATGTCGCTGGCCCTGCTGGGCACCCTCGCATTCCTGCTGGCATGGGTACGCGGGAGATACGCCGCACGCTTCGGCGACCTTCAGCGTGATCCGGCGACACTGGTGGACAGCGATGAACTCAGGCGTCTGCGCGAGCAGGCCAAGGTTGCTCCGGCCGACGGCAGCGACCCTCCCTCTCACTCCCCGTAGTCCCGTTCCATGACCCAGCTCAGCGTCAACGTCAACAAGATCGCCGTCCTGCGCAATTCGCGTGGCGGTGCCGAACCGGACGTGGTGCGTGCCGCCCAGGCCTGCCTGGATGCCGGCGCGCATGGCATTACCGTGCACCCGCGGCCCGACCGCCGGCACATCACCGCCGAGGACGTGCTGGCGCTGTCGGCGCTGACCCGTGCCCGTGGTGTGGAGTTCAACATCGAAGGCAACCCGTTCGCGCCGCCGCGTGAGGGCTACCCCGGGTTGCTGCCGCTGTGCGCGCAGACGCGCCCGGCGCAGGCCACGCTGGTTCCCGACGGCGATGGCCAGATCACCTCCGACCATGGCTTCGACTTCGAACGCGATGCGCAGCGGTTGCGCCCGCTGGTGGCCGAGCTGAAAGCGATGGGATGCCGGGTGAGCCTGTTCGTGGATGCCGGCAATCCGCTGCTGGAGCAGGCCGCCGATGTCGGCGCCGACCGCGTCGAGCTGTACACCGGCCCGTATGCCGAGGCCCATGCCGCCGGCGACGCCCGCGCCATGCTGGAACTGTTCGCCACCGCCGCGCGCCGTGCACAGGCCGTCGGCCTCGGTGTGAATGCCGGGCACGATCTGTCGCAGGACAACCTGCGTGACTTCCTGGCCGCCGTGCCGGAGGTGCTGGAGGTGTCGATCGGCCACGCGCTGATCGGCGAGGCGCTGTACGACGGCCTGGATGCCACGGTGAAGGGCTACCTGGCACTGCTGTAGCAGTGCATGGGACTTCTCCGCTGGGTTGAAGCCCGAAGACGTGCGGCAGGTCCCCGTGTTCCGGCCTGGCAAGCGCCCCTGTAGCCGATGTTCCCATCGCAGCTGCTGAGACACCCGTGGCCCATGCTGGCCTGCCGCGGCGATGGCGCGTGCCCGGTCCCAAGCCATGCAACCCTGTGGACAAGTCTGGGGTCAACGTATCGCCCCAGGCGCCTGCACGCCTACAGCGACGTGAATCCTGGCCGCTTGCGCCGCCTGTGGTTAGCAATAATACTAATAGCCCGCAACGGCCGGAGGGCAATATGCAGCACCCCCCTCGCAACGCCCAGGCCGCCATCAAGGGCCGGGGTTCCACGTCCCATCTTGCGGGGCGTTTTGAAAGCACCGTCAGCGAAGCGGTGGACGACGGCTGGGCAGTGGACGACAGCGAGGAGTTCCTCGCCCCGCGCCTGCGCACCGAAGTACGCGCGGAGACCGCTCGCAGCATCATCAGCCGCAACACCTCCCCGGACGTCGGCTTCAGCCAATCGGTGAATCCGTATCGCGGCTGCGAGCATGGTGCGAACGTGCCGTAAGTGCTCACGGAAATTATTTATATAAAGCAATCACATACGCGCGTTCTGATGAGCACTTTGCACGCGGAATGCAGCCCGCGCCTTTCTGCAAAGGCCAATGGAACGACTCCTAGTTCGTGCCCGTACTTCGAAGAAGCCAACCGAGCCGCTTGGCTCAACGGCGCCTGACATTGAGGTGTGGATAACTCTGGGGGCAATGAGGCGTCGAATTCAGCTCAGTCCCTACGGCTACATGAATCCCCGTCAGTTGCACTGCCTGTGGTTAGCAATAATACTAATTGTTCGCTGAAGGGCTTGGGGGAGATATGGAACAAGACGCTCGCAAGGTCCAAGCGCCAATCAAAGGCCGCGGCGCCGCCTCACGCGTACCGAGCAGATTCGACACAACAGCGACAGTCGGAATCGATGATGGTTGGGAATCAGTCTATGAAGATCTTCGCGAGATGCCCTCGCTGAGGACTGAGGTAACTGAAGAGCGGGCGCGGAGTGTGATCAGCCGTAACACTTCACCTGATGTTGGCTTCAGCGCATCGGTCAATCCCTACAGGGGATGTGAACATGGATGTGTCTACTGCTTCGCCAGACCCTCGCACGCCTACCTGAGCCTATCGCCGGGTTTGGACTTTGAGACGAAGCTCTTTGCCAAGACGAATGCCGCAGAGCGATTGCGTAGTGAGCTGAGCCGCCCGAGCTACAAATGTGCAGCAATCGCTCTAGGCATCAACACAGATGGCTACCAGCCTATCGAAAGGAGTTATCAGATTACCCGCCAATGCCTTGAGCTCCTGGCCGAGACGCGCCACCCTGTGAGCTTCGTCACCAAGAGTGCGCTGATCACCCGCGACATCAACCTGCTCGCAGCGATGGCGAAGGATCGTCTGGTCACGGTCTACTTCTCCGTGACCACACTTGATCGAAAGCTGTCAGCCAAGCTCGAGCCCAGGGCAGCGGCACCACATGCGAGATTGAGGGCGATGGATGCACTGCATAGAGCCGGCGTTCCGGTAGGAGTACTGGTTGCCCCAGTAATTCCCCGCATCACTGACAACGAGCTCGAGGCGATCCTCGAAGCAGCTCATGCCCACGGAGCGCGGGCTGCAGGGTATGTGTTGCTGCGCCTACCCAACGAGATCAAGGAAATCTGGAAAGAATGGCTGGAGCTGCACTATCCGGATCGGGCGGAACATGTGCTGAGCCTGATGCGCCAACTGCATGGAGGGAAGGAATACGACTCTACCTTCGGAACGCGCATGCGTGGTACCGGGCCCTTCGCAGATCTCCTGGCGCAGCGTTTCAAGAAGGCACACCGGCAGCTTGGCTTCACAAAGCTCCCGCCTCTGAACACAGAACTGTTCCAGCCTCCTAGGGAGTACTCCCCACAAGGCCAACTCTTCTAACGCCGAAAAAGAGCGATCGCTGCAGGCAACTAGGAACGAAACGGTCTCACGCCGTGAGACAGGCTGAGCCTAGCCTTCCCACGACGACGGAGAGCAAACCTATGAACTGGCTGAAGCTACTGCGCTTGTACTTCCCTGCCCTGCTGGCCGCTTTCTTGTCCTTGATCTGCGCGCTCATCGTGTCCTCGCTGAGCGGCAACAGCATGACCAGAGGCTTCTATCAAGCGATGATCTGGCTCCCAGTGGCCGGATTGGTTTGTGCCTTCATCCTCGGGGCTTGGACAACCTATCGCTGCAGGCAAGCAGAGCTCGGACTTGGTCCTACCTGCCCCTACTGCGGCGGGCCCCTTGGTCCCGAGAAACAAGGCCGATACAGCTTGCATCGGACATGTATGGCTTGCGGCAAGCATGCAAATGAGCGCCACTACCGCTAACGGTAGCTAGAGGTCACAGGACCTCGGACATGGTTGCCTACAGGCAAAAAAGTTGAAGCGTTGCATGCTGCAGCACCGAGTCAGCTCCGCAGCGAGCGCACAATCTGCGCACTGGCCTTGGAGAAAATGCGACCTGAGTCGCACAAACTTCGTTCTGTGAAATCGGTCTAAGAACTGCAGCGCATCCTTCCCTCTGAGCGTAACGCATTGAGTTCCCACAACTAACTGTTCGAAGATTGAGGCTGTCTGAGCGATCTCCGACAAGAATTTTTCCAGTCTTGAACTGGGAACAATGGTGCGACTATGTTCTCGCGCCATGACGATCTATGACGCTGAAATCCGGCACGTAAAAGCGCCAAAAGCAAAGGATCAAAGCGCTGGGAAGCGCACACATTCAAAACGATCCGGAGATGCCGGCACACCACTACCAGCAGGTTTCAGCTTCCTGGTCAGCCGAGACACGGCAATGGCCATCGAGCCAGCATTTGAGTTTCTTTGCTATGAAACCCTGACCAGGGAAAAGCGGCCGTCTCTTGTTTGTTCCCCTGCATCAGCAAAGGGCTGGGCTGAGGACCTCATAGACTTCCATCACTACCTCGATGCGAGAGGCAGAACGTTCGAGCTGATCGATGAAGAGCTTCTTCAAGGCTATGCATACGATTTAAACAACAGCATCTCGCCTGTGACCTTTAGAAAGTTTGCGGCAAGTACGATACGTCGCCGCTGGTCAACATTGACCAAGGCAATCCGGTTCTGCCAGAGCCGTGGCTACCTGAAAAACCGCTTCGCTATCGTAGAGGTGCAGACGCCACAGGGCACCGCTCTCAACCTCGACGTTGGAGTGAAGCTTCCGGGTCTCAATGAGGCGGACGAACACGTTACCGCGCTACATATAGACACACTCAATGGTGTGTTCGATCAGCTTGGGCCCAGTCCCACCCATGTGGAGGACGGGGAACTCATCATCAACGATGGCCTGACCGGCCCACGCCTTATGGCAGAGCTCTGCAGGCATGCTGGACTTAGAAGAGCAGAAGTCTGCGATCTGAAAGTTCAGACAGTCCTGAACGCGATCACGAATGGAAAGGACAACTTTGTTCAAGTCGCGATCCAGGTGATGGGCAAGGGATCGAAGAAGCGGAAGGTGCCGGTTCCCGTTTGGCTTCTCAACGCGCTCAAAAGATATGCCGTGGAGGAGAGAGCCCGCCTACTTGGGCCGAGGACAGCGAGGGGCGGAATGGACCACGGCTTCCTCTTCGTTCAAAGGACCAAGAACTCGCGCTACAAAGGCGAACCAGTCACTCCCGAAACACTCAATCGCGTCTTCGCCAGAGCGCGAGACGAGTATCTGAAGAAGCTGGCAAGCAAAGACGATATAGCTTATGAGCGTGCATCCCGCGAGCGAATCACGGTCCACGCGCTCCGGCACACGTTCGCCCTACACACCTATGTGGCGCGACAGACAGCCGGCGATCCAGATCCCATCAAGTACATCCAGCTGGTTCTCGGTCACGCCATGCGTCAGACCACTGAGTCCATCTACCTCCGAAGCTGCGAGGCTCACTACAGCGAGCTGGAGAGCGAGATCCTGCAAAGAATCAACGCCAGCATGAAATGAACTCAGGCCTAAGCCCTCCGTGCAGTACCGCCACTCAGAGTACGAGTGGACACTTCTATCGCTGAACCAACTGAGATCTATGGCTGGTAAACGAATATCCCACGCAAGGCACACTCCGCAGCAAGATTGCAAGCGCCAAGCCTCTCCACAGCAGGATGCTCAGAGCATAACTGAGTATGGGTGGAGGGTTGATACTACGGATCAGAAGATGGTGGTGGCTTTCGATAGAGAAGCCGGCCTAGAGCCGAACATCGTGAACCTCACCCGCTGGAAGCAAATAGGCGCCGCAGCGCCAATCTTTGCCCAAGCCTACTGCCTCGCCTTTCGATACGACGCTAGGTCTACCAGAAGTAGTTCAGCAAACAACTTCATCAGCGGCTTCGTGAAATTTGCGCGGGAGAATCAAATAGAGATCAACTCCCCAGACGACGTTCCCGAGGGCATCGGAAACGCCTTCGTCGAATTCCTCGATGCAATCGAGGATGGCAAAAAGCGGTTCTCGATCAACACACAGCTGAACTATCACAAGACCTACAAGAAAGTGGCTGAGGCGCTACACAAGCTGGACCCGGCTTGGAAACGCCTATCAGTAGCTCACCAGCCGTTTGCCGGGAAACCGGCCCTCAGCATGCCCAAGGAAGACCCGACCGAAAGGCTTGGGGTGGTGATGACCGCAGCTGCCAAACAGGCGAAGGAGACCATGGATGATGTCTGGACATCCTTACCCAGGATGCATGAGGAGCTAGCGGCGCTGATGGACGGTGGAAAGCCTAGAACTTCCAGTCCCGAAGCGAAGGTAGCCTGGATACTCGATGAGTTCGGCGGCAACTATCCGCTGCTCAAGACAGTCAGAACCCTGCCGGGCCTGAGGGATATGAAGGAGGATGAGTACGTCGAACTACGCCGAATCGCCCATCCCATCGGCATTGACCTAGTGCCTTTCTTTCTGCTGTTGAGCATGCACACGGGATTCAATGAGCAGACTCTGCGAGAGCTGACGTTGAGTGGGATTGTCCCGATCGAGTTCCTCGGAGAAGCCAGGCTTCTAATCAAATCGTCCAAAAGAAGGGCCGGGCCCAGCCAGATTGGTGCCCCGCAAAGGCGCGCCATTCCTGCCAGCGACTACGAGTTGGCACCCGAACGCCTTATCCAGTTCGTGAGAGATTGGACTGCTCGAATTCGAAGCTTCGCAATTCCCCAGATCCAAGATGACCTGTTCATGCACGTCACCTCTGAGGGGGGGAAGAACAATCGTCGCGGACTCCGCGTCGACAGCTATGCCGGAATCAACGACAACTACAACACCAAGGTCGCGAACTTCATCATGAAGTTCTGCGAGGTTCGCAACATCAAGTACTCAGCGACCAGAGACAGCAGGCTCGCATTCTCCAACTTGATCGACGAGCTATCGGGAGGTGATGCGCTCGAGCTGAAGAGGTTACTGGGCCACAAGCGAATCTCTACTGGACAGGATTCTTATCAGACCTGGGAGATGCAGAAGCGAGGCGCAGAGAAGCTAGCAGGAGCTATTGCAGCACACCAGCGGTTCATCAACTCTGGTGGAAAGATTGACTCTCGGAGGAGCACTACACAGCACGATCGGACGGCTGCTACACCTGGCTTCATCTGTGCTGATGTATTCCAGAGCCCCCAGTTTGGAGAGCGGGAGGGAAGGATGTGCGCAAGCTACGGGAAATGCCCGGCCTGCCCGCTAGCCGCTTCAGACGCGAACAAGGCTTATGCACTAGCAAGGTTCCTCCAGCTCAAAGAACTTTACGAGTCGAGCATTGGCGAGCTTGGCATCGAGATCTGGAAGAGCAAGTTCAGCGACAGCTACGAAGCCCTGACCACCAAGTGGATCCCCGCGGTCGACAGCGAGAAGAACCGGGACGCAGCCAGTCGAGTCGTTCTGGCGACGCTGCCGTCGCTCGAATAGAAGACCAGCCGTCAGTCCAACTGCCACTAATGCGAGATGAGAACGTGCCAAGTAGCGCGCTGAACGAAGAATCGAAGTTCCTCCACCCAAAGTTCAATGTCGAAGCCAGTTCGAAGCTCTGGCGGTTCGCGTATGACCTCGCTGGCTCCAACCGGGAAGAGGTAATCCTCGACTGGGAGTTTGAGGTTGGGGCGAAGTCGAAGTTCACGGACATCCAGAACAAAGGGCTTCTCCTGGAGTTTCAGAACTTCATGCAAACCGCGATTACGGCAGACGATGCCGGGATCCGTATGGAAGTCGGCAGCATCCCCAGTACCTTCATGGGTCTACGAGAGCTTGCCGTCTTCATGGTCTCTCGCGGACTGAAGAGCATTCGTGAAATGACCTCGGCACTAAGTTGGGAGTACGTGGAAGAGCTAGATGATCAGTACACCGACGTAGTGAACGTGCAGGGACGTGAGCGCAAATGGACGTTCTCGTCTGCCTTCAAGCTTCTGCATCCTCTCGTTCAGTTTCACACTGTGTCTCGAGTGTGCAAGAGCAGGCCAATTGCAGGACCTAGCGAGGCACCATTTGATGGGAGGAGCACCTACAACGTAGTGGTCCATTCCCTCGGCCTCCAGAAGAATGGCCGCCTGGGCCCAATTGAAGACGACATCTCCGTCCCCGCTCTGTCCGAGGCACAGATGTGGATTGAGTGTGGAGCGGAGGATCTTGTAGATCTTGTTAACAATGTGATGCCCGCACTAGAGCTGGCGAGATCGCAAACAGGACCTAGAAGGAATGAAGTTCTGAAGGAAATTCGATCTCGAATCGAGCGCTTTGAGATGAGTACTAATCCTTTGACAGGATTGGCTTGGCACGAATCCCTTGAGCCCTATGAAAGGACGACGGAGTACGGCGAGTTCGAAGTGAGCGGGCTTCAAGTACTCAGAAGAGCGATCATAGAGATGCAGAGTGCGTGCACGACCGTCATCCAGGGATGCACTGGAATTAGGTCGCATGAGCTGATGGGACTAAGAGTCTCAAACGAAGCGGCGATTGGCGGAGGCATTGTGGAGACCAGCCGATCGACAGATCTGGTGATGGATGTCTTCTCGCTGGTTGGGATCTCTGCCAAGCGTCAGGAAACCCAGCATCGCTGGACCGCGGGCTTTCGACCGTCGGGGACGAACAGTTTGCCAATTATCGTCGTTGCTGTAGACGTACTCTGTAGGTTGTTCGCCTACTGGAGAGAGCTGTCGGGAAGAAGCGATCTACTCCTTTCGTTCACTTCTGCGAAGTCATTGCCGACTGATGCGTCGAACGTTGGGCGCATGCATACAGCCAAGCACGCCATCCATCAGCGTGAGTTCGCGGCGAATGCTCTGGTGCGCCGTTTAGGCATCTCAAAGGAACAAGCGATTTCCCTGGTGCGGGCACTGCGTCCGCAGCGTTGGCGCCCCACCTTTGCCCATTTCGTCTATAGATCCAATCCGAAGCTCATCACTCAGCTCCGACATCACTTCCGTCACATGAGCGAGCAGATCACAGACCACGGCTACATTGGCAACGATCCAGAGCTGCTCGCAGAGCTTGAGGGTGAGCGGACAATGGAGACTGCCCGCATGATGCTTGAGATAAGCGTCGGAAAAATGGTGGTGGCAGGGCCGGCAGCGGCGCTCCTAAAGAAGCATGCAAGCTCGGTCACGCGGCTGGTGGAGAAAATGGAGGGTGAAGATTCGCTCCAGAAGGCCGCAGCATTGGTGGAGCTTGCGGATATCCACCTCTGGACGGGTACGTACGCAAGTTGCCTTATCAACATTCTTCCTGGCAAGTCCAGCTGCAACTCGCAAGCTGCGATGCTGCCTCGGGCTGCACGCCCCAACTTTGGCGCTCGATCACCAGGTCTCTGCTCATCGTGTCAGTGCTGCGTAATCCTTCCCGAACATCAGGACTTCTGGGAGCAAAGGTTGAAGGCGAATGAGCGTCTCGTCGCGGAGGAACAACGCGGACAAACCTTCAGTAAAGGCTCTGCTGCTGGAAGGCGGGTCGCACAGAGCAGAAGCATCCTCGCTCGACTGACTGAGGTTAGCGAGGTCGTGTCCGCCGATTCTGACGAAACGCCGTCACGTTGTCAGAGTCTGAATGAACCGGCGAACTACGGAGACGATTGAGTTCGAACTTGAGCGAAGCATTCTGCAGATCACTCTTGTGGAGCTGCTCGCGCAACCTGGCGATCTCCGAGCGGGCCTGCTCCAATGCAGCCCCGTTGACTGTCTGGGTCTCCTCCTTGCTGGCTCTCTGGATTGCCTCGTAGACGTGGGCGTGGCGTTCCAAGCCGGGGCGGAAATTGTTACGGCTTATGCCCGCTTCGATCGCGACGGTACGTACAAAGATGATCTTGTGGCCAGCCATCATTCTTGCTCTGATGGTTGGATGAGTTGGCTTTCCAGCCACCAGACGCTTCAGTGCATCCAGTGCGCGGCGTTCAATGCTGTCCAAGAGGCTGTCCACTCCGCTGTCTCAAACTGCGATCGGGTCGTTGCTTCCAGCGACCCAAGATCTCCACCCGATTCGTAAGTTCTCGGGAGGTAATAATGCTAGCGAAGTAAGGGTCTCGCGAGGCACCTGAGACGCGGAGTTGTGAATTCCATCTAGAATTCTTCATTGCTGGACGATTCAACGCGGAATCTTATCTGCGCCGGGTGGTAGCGCATTGGCTCCGAGCTCAGACGAGTGGGCACTGGGTTCGTGCGGGTATTTCCTGCAGGAACCTCTGTAGCAGTAATGCCAGGCGCTCGGGCTCTACTTCAGACCGAAAGCGAATGGGGGGCACTCGTTTGGAGCTAGCTCTACGGCTAGTCTTCTTACAAGGGCAGGAAGCTGATCCAGGCTTCCCTATAGGCGATGGCGGGCAGATACCCAGTTGTGCAGGAACTCCTCCTGTTCCAATGTCTCAACAGCACCAAGGCGCACGCCTCTCACGCGCTTGATCGCATCCTCGCTGCTCAGGGAGGTCTTGGTTGCGAGGAGAAGCATGCAAGCCACAGTACCTGCTCTACCAAGCCCCCCCTTGCAATGGACGGCAATCCTCTTTCCCTCAAGCAGGGCGTCGCAGAAGGGCGTTTCCAGGTCCTTCCAGCTCTGAAGGAATATGGAGTCGGGCGCGTTGCCATCCACAATTGGCAAACCGTACCACCGTAGGCCATGGGATTTCGCACGCTCCGGTAGAGCGGTGATCTGAAGCTCCTTAAACTCCCATGGCTCAATCAGGCTGATGAGATAGTTGGCGCCCCAAGAACCTATAGCTTGAAGGTCCATTTCCAGATCTCGAGACCAAGAGCCAGTCATTGCAGCTTCTTGATGTTTGCCTGGAGTGAAAGTGACTCCGATGGCTCCTCCACGTCGACCGACCGGGAGAGTTGCTATCTGAAGAGGGTTGGAAAGACTGGTTCTGGTCATGCAGACTCCGCCGATCAGTTGGTTGGTGCCTTCACGTAGAGACCAAAGAGGCCTCTAGGCGCCCTTCACAAGCTAGCTCCAGTCGCCTCATCCAGCTGACATGGAAAGCATCAACACCCTCTCCTCGATGCGTCTCCGGGAGATCCGTAAACCGCGGTCATCGGTAGGGTATGGCGACGCGAACAGTGGAGCTTCAACCCAAAACAGGAGTTGGTCGGGATGGACATAAGGGTTGTGGTCATCCAACAGCAGGGCTTGGCCCAAGCGGGGAGACACGAATCGAAGGTCTTTGGTAGGACCTTTCCATTCGACGTAGCGAGCCTCTGCGAACCAACCAGGCGCTTGCTCTTCCTCAGCCAGAAGTGATGCGATTCTTAGCGCGTTGTCCCGAGGCACCGTCGTGAAGAGCACAACCTCGTCGAAGCTGACCCGAACGTAGTCCAGGAAATCGCGAAGGCCTGGTCGAGGAATCTGACTGACCGCATTGGAGATCAGCGTTCCCTCTAGATCGAGGGCAAGGATGGTAGGACGCATGAGATAGGAGCCTGTCTACGTTTGAGTGCGTCGTAAGAGACGCGATTTGGCTCTGGGCCTGTCTTGCTGGGCACCCAGAACTGGAGGGGCAAGCCAGTAGTCGTCGCCAATGGGTAGCAGGCACTCCAATGCGACATCGACCATCAGCGGTCGCCGCCACGCGGGGTCTGGCAAGAAGCTGTAGTCAGACTTGCTTAGTGTTCCCAATGCTTGCTTGTGAGAGAGCCAGTCTGTTCGACTTCGTATCTCGCGGCTCAGCACGGTCACTGCCGCGGACTCGTCGCCGCCGGTGCTCAAGAAGTGACTGGCGGCTCCTCGAACTGATGACCAAAGCACATATCGCTTGCGTCCCAAGCTCAGCTGAAGCCAGCCTTCTTCCTGCACGCGTAAGATCTCCTCGGCGTGCTGAATCCCGATTCGATGCTTGCGTAGCAGTGACACGAGATAGGCGCCAACTTCTCGGTCGGAGAGCTGACGCCAAAGCCACTGACGGTCGTGTGCTGCGAGAGAGGGGCACCAGGCTCTCAGTGCACGGGTTAGCGAAGCACCCAGATCGCCTGGCAGCTGACTGCTTTCCCGATAGCTCCAGCTTATAGGGTCGTAAAGAGAGCGTCTTGTAGAGCCGTTTGACGAGCCCGTCTCAGCCAGAACACCCGCAGCCTTAAGGAATAGCAGCAAGTGCTGCGCAGTAGCTGGGTCAGCGGCTACAGGTGCGGAGATCGAAGTCGAGCGCTCAAGCGCACACCACGCGCATGCGTAGAACGGCCCAAGCGATACCAGTAGCGCATCGAGGTCTGGCCACGGGGAGATGAGGGTCTGTTGGTCACGTCCATAGATCACTCGATCCCCGGCAGTTCAACCAGCTCCGATGCTAGCAAGCTGCCGGGAACCCGTCCACACAATTTTCATGTATTCGCTGCCTCCGCCATAGATTCCATTCCGCCCCTACAGGCGGACCCGATGGCTACCAAAACGATCTACCAAAGTGCATACCTTCGGTTGGTCGGCCAGCTTCGCGAGCGACGTGAGTCGCTGGGGATCAGTCAAACCAAGCTGGCTTCCCATCTGGGGTGGCCTCAGCAGAGAATTTCTTCCGTTGAGTCCGGGGCACGGCGCCTGGATGTGTTGGAGTTCTGTCTCATCGCTTCCGCTTTGGGGCTCTCCCCTACCGAGGTCTCTGAGCACGTATCGAAGCTGATGAAGAGTGTGCGTGCCAGCCAGATTAAGGACAGATAGCGCCGGACGAATCGCCCCCAGAGATCAGGGCCTCTGGACCCAGCGACTATTTTCAGATCCGAACACAAATCGGAGGTCCCCCGTCGAGGCCATCCTTCCCTGGTACATTCAGAGGCAACGCATCATCTTTCCCGAGACGACACATGTAGATCCTATGCGGGAGAACATGTACGTCATCGATTGCTACTTCTAGTGGGTACAACTGGCAGCAACAACCGCGTTGGAAAGCAACGAAGGTAGATGCATTTGCGCTTACCAACAGGGGCTAGCGTTGCGCTAGCCCCGCTCCTTAGGAGATCCGCCTGTATCCATGCAGACAGCGCTACCTACGGAAGTAGAAATCCCGGTGGATGTCGTTGTCTGCCTCGCACAGGAAATCGATGCATCTCTCCAAGCGAGCCATAGTTTCGTGGAGCGCGATCTCTGAAGGATGCCTGTAGAGCGCATCTTCGAGCCTGTCCCAGCGTATCTCCCTCGTCTTGGGATGGACAAGGCGATTTCTATCGTCGAACAATTGCCTGAAATCCCTGTGGACGTCTGAATCAGGCGCGACGGTCCACTGCCTACAACATACGCCCAGGATAGCGAGCTTCTCTGTGATGCCCACCCGCTCTAGGTTCTGCTGGTAGAACTGTTCACCTAGCCGGCGGACTCCGTAGGCGTTGAGGAATCCCTCCAGAGCCATGCATACAAAAAGATGGCAGCTAATGGCATGGCGATAGGCGGCCTCGTGAAGCTTAAGAAGATCATCCGGCACATCATTCACAAACACGTCATTGAACCCGGTAGCCACCCGCGCTGTCGCCAACTGCGCTTCCCCAGCAGTTAGTCGCTCTATAGCAATGACGTAGGCGTCGGCCTCTTGATAGGCATAGCGGTAGTAAGGAGAGTGAGTATCTCTCCACGCGCCATCCCGCAGGAGTGGCATCACGGCGTCTTCCAGGTCAAAGGTGCTCTGCGAGGAACTGTTCAAGGCGAAACTCCAATGCGTTCACTTAATGTATAACAGCCCAGAGCGTCGATATCGTCACTTAGCAGAGCACAAGAATCATGCTCAATATCAGTAGCAATCGGTGCTCTAAGTCCAAGCCTCGCTACTCTCCGCCACGTCTACGCTAGAGAGCGGGTTCAGCCCCCCGGCTGCAGGTTGTGTCGACCAACCAGCCGCTCCAACGGAGCTATATCCATCGGTGTGGCGTAGGCGCGTCGTCGAACTTTTGCGCCGCCCTTTCTGCGCCTATTCCTCATGGAACCTATGGCGTTGCATAACGGCGTTCAAGTCGTTGAACAGCTCTTCCGACATGCCAAGCTCACTCAGATAGCGACCTAGATGGCAGACATAGAAGGTGTAGCTGCCCTTCGCGCTCAGTGGTATGTAGAGAATGCCTGCTCGTCTAATATGCCTTGAGTACTGATCAAAGTGCGGATGTACGATCCTAAACTTCTCAGGATCATTGGGGTAAGCAACAGGCACGTAACCCTTGACAGGTGGATCGACATGGACCTCCCTGCTGCTTTTGTACTCATTACAATCGGGACAGCAGACGCACAGGTTGAGTGGCTCAAACATGTACCCGAGGTACATAGCCTTTGGAGCAATATGCTCCACGGGAGAGCCCGCGGCAGACCTGATCGATAGGAGGTTTAGGCAATACGCGCATACCAAACCTTGTACGCGTCGGTAATGATCCCGGACATCCACACGGACCGGCTCAAGACTGGCGTCGGACCACATTGTGTGGTCGTATTCTGGATGCGCACGTACGGTCGCAATTCTATTGAGCGCATCCGCGCTAAAGGCAATAGGTTCGTCAATCAAGCCCGCTCCTCCTTGAGAAGCGCCGAGAGTGAGTCGATCAACGCTATCAGCTTATCGCTAGGGTCAAGCTTTGAGCGCACCTCGAACAACCAGTCGATTTCGCGCTTCATTTCGAGCGTAAATGGGCGGCCGACGCGCACTTGGGCGATGATATTGAAGCATACCCTGGAGATGTACTCGTTCATCATGCCGGGAGCATCAAACAGCTCCGCAAGTTGGAAGTCTGCGGAGCGGCGTTGAAACTGCGACGCAGGATAGAGCTTCCTTTTGCGTAGGTGACAGATGAAGGAGCCGGGGCCACTAAGCCTAGAGATGATCTGAGGCGAGTGCGTGGCAATCACAAACTGGCAACCGCTGTAATGCGAGAACGCGGACTGCAGGAGCGCCATGAAGCGCTCCTGCCACTCTGGGTGGAGACTGATTTCGGGCTCGTCTATCAGTATCAGAGAGTGGTCTTGGATGTGTCCTGCGACGCCGAGCATCAACACAAGCAAGCACTGCTCACCAGAGCTCGCCCGCTTAAGGCTGAAAGGTTGCCGTCCATTCTTCTCCACCTCGATGTCCATCAGCCGAAGCAAATTCTCGTCGAACAACCTTAGAATTGCGCCAAGATGTTTGGGTTCTATCACCGCTCCACTAAGAGTTGCGACGCTACTTCGGAAATCAACTGTGAGACGCAACGCGCCAGGCGCATCCATAAGGGAAGAGGCGAAGTCGAGGTCCCTCAAGACTGTCCGCAAGCTTTCGGTCGCCTCAAGGATGGATGCGACGCGAGTATCGAAGCTGTACCTGTAGGCGCCAAACTTGAAGGAGGATCTGTCGCCCCTGTGACGGCTCGACGTCTCATTTTCGCGCGAGCGTTCAAACTGCGGCTTTAAGACAAAGTTGAACACTGGAGAGAACTTCAGTGAATCCAGAACCCCCAGTAGGTTCAAGCTAGGTGGAGTTTCGGATAATTTCGACAGCAATCCGCGAGCTGCGGAAGACAGCAGCGATACAGCTGATGAAGCGCCATACATACCTTCGCCGCGCATGCCAACATAGCGGTAGTTCTTCTGTGCTTTCGCTTGTCGCCTCGGCGGGGCAGGAAACTTGTCGAACGGACTGGTTGATGCCGCAATGACCACAGGCAAGAGGGGGTCGCTAAGGCGACGAGCACTCATTAGGTTGTAGTCACTGATCCGTCCCCGAGCAATGTCCGACAACAGCCGGCTTTTCCCAACGCCGTTCTCCCCCACAACAACCGTATACGTGTTGTCCCTTGCACTGACTTCAGCCTCGTCGACCAGACGCACCGGACAACCGTCGTGGTAGACCTCGAGCACTCGTTCCATTGGGACCCTCCCTGTCTATCGGGGGAATGTTGGCAGATGTTGGGTGGCTATCCAAGATCGAGCTCCGTCCACTCCGGGCGCCACATTGTAGGGATGTGATCAAGTCAGAGGAGCGTATGTCAGTCTTTGGCCGGAGCCGCGTATGGTCAAAGACATATAACTGCTCCTTTGGCACCGCCAATCAGAAGCGAGATCGTTTCAAGCTGCGAAACACTAAGGATGCACTGCGTTGAAAGCGAGCCCTCCTCCAGTTGGCACGCGGCGAGCGGTATGCATGGCTACCGCTGGTTGGCGTCAGCCACTACAACGCCGGACATGGCTTAATGGCACTTGGCGCTTACCAACCAGGCGCCCCACCCCCGCCCAAGCACCGGCGCATCTCGGCCGGCTACTCCTGGAAAGATCGACAGGGTAGGCGGAGGTTGTCCCCGGAGGCATGGGTTATACCTTGGGGACAGATCCCGGGCACTCTACATACATCCCCTATCGGGAAGGCATAATCTAGCGGGGGATGAAGATCTCGACCACCTGCTAATCTAGTCGACGGGGAGAATGAGGTGTCTGCAAAAGGAGGATTGCTTAGGTGGATCGGAGCCTTTGTAGCTTTCGACATGGCGCTGCTGACATATGCACTGACGCCCGATTGGCGGTGGGGTGCCGCCGAGCCGAAAATGATCATCGGCGGGCTGACGACAGTGCTGTCGCCCCCCATGCTGTACATGATGACGTCAGTGTTGTCACCGGAGCTGAAGGCGGCGATCGTCTTCTGGAAAACTAGGTATCACTTGCCTGGCTATTCGGCATTCTCGAGGCACCTGAAGGAGGATTCGAGAATAGACGCCGATGCAGTTGCGGCACGACGGGGTCCCCTTCCGTTGGACCCGGATGCCCAGCAACGCCTTTGGTACAAGATTTACCGCGACCATCGCAATGATGAGGCGGTCCTTGATGCCAATCGTCGCTATCTCACTTTTCGGGATCTGGCAGTAGTCTCACTCATGGTGACCGTGGCGGCTCCCATCACACTCACTGTCTTTGATCTTGGCTTCGCCCGCGGTCCCGTTGCAGCAGTTTTCTGTCTTCAGTACCTTGGCGCTAGTGTCGTGGCCCGAGTAGCCGGTGTACGTCTGGTTCGAACTGTTCTAGCCATTGAGGGAACCCAGCCAGGTTCCGCTGCTCCTGGCGCGGCATGATCGCCCCTTCATCTACCGCTCCGGCCGCACAATGTTGGGGAGGTAGGTTGCCAGTTCGGCGCGATTGGCAAGGACGATCTGCTGCGATCTGGCGGATTCGTTCTCCTGCTCCTTGAGACCCAAGCGTGCCAACAAGTAGTAGCCCATAGCCTGTCTGCACCTCAACTTCAATCTTCCGTCTGACATGCCGTAGTCAAGTTCAATAACTCGCCGCGCGCCCTCAGAGAGCGCGGGGTTGGGGGCTATCTCGACATCGATCATGCGGTTCCACTGTTCGTCGCTACTGATCGCGGCTTGAGCGTTTCCAGATGGCTTGGCCGTCAAGATTCGGGCGAAGAGGAAGTCACGGTAGTCCTTGCGCAGATGACAGTAGGCTCGGATGTGCCATCGAAACCCGTCGTACGCCAATGCTAAGGGAGAGACACACCTTACATCTGGCTCAGCACGTGCCATGGTCTGGTAGGTGATCTCCAGAGATTTAGCGGACTGAATTGCAGTTAAGGTCTCCCGCAGGAGCGCGACATCGACCCGGCGGGTCGGGAAGCTCACGATCTCTGAAGGCGGCGGATTGCCTAGGAAGCTTAGGTCGGGGCTCAGCAAGCCAGTGGTGATGGCATGCAGCTCTGCCAAATATCGGGCGCTCGATCCTTCGGTAAAGATCGGCGCATAGGTCGGCATCGCAACGTACGCGCGTTCCTTGGCGTCGTACTTCGCATTCTCGGGCGCGCGCGCAGCGTATTCAGCAAAATCCAGAGTTGCTTGAGGGGGCGAAATTTTGAAGAACTCGACCAGGTCGGAACGATTGACCTTTCCCGCCCACAAGAGACGGGAGTCAATGAACTCTAGCCGGCGGGCCTGCCCCCAACGCTCCTTGCGGCCAGCACCGACTTTCAAGTCATTGAATTTATTAGACATTTGTGCAGCTCTCGATGTGGGCCACTAATTTTTATGACCTCGTAGTTTTTCGTAGTATAGTGCGTCCAACGGCCACCGGGGGTGGTCAACACGATGAGGCGCAACTCGAATGAGCAACATCACGTTCTTCCCGGTCGACTGCGGTGACATGACCCTGATCCGCCTCGCGGATGCTGCGGTCAGTTCTATCCTGATTGACGTTAACATCCGCGCGGCGGCGGACGATGCTGACGACACTTCAGTACGTGATGTGGCTTCGGATCTGCGAGCCAGGCTGCAGCGGGATGGGCTTGGCCGGCCCTATGTAGACGTCTTCATGTTGAGTCACCCCGACAAGGACCATTGTCTCGGTCTGGCCCGTCATTTCTACCTGGGGCCGATCGAGGACTATCCTGACGACAAGAAAGCTGATAAGGACAAGCGGATTGTTATACGTGAAATCTGGTCGTCTCCGTTGGTCTTCCGCCGTCGTTCAAAGGACCATGTTCTCTGCGACGACGCCTTGGCCTTCAATCGCGAGGCAAAGCGGCGGGTAACCCAGTACCGCCATGGTCTAGGGAACAAGGACGGTGAGCGCGTACTTCTGATGGGTGAGGACGTTGACGGCAAGACGGACGATCTCTCCCCTATCGTCATCAAACCTGGCAGTACCTTCAGCCGCATTAATGGTGCTAATAGTTCCTACTTTGAGGCAACGCTGCTCGCGCCCATCCTTTGCGATGACCCGGACATTGTTGAGGAACTGAAGAAGAACAATTCCAGCATCGTCATCAACTTCGCGTTGGAATCCGTCGAGGCCGGACGCCCCCGCTGCAAGTTCCTGTCTGGCGGTGATGCGGAGGTTTACGTATGGGAGCTTCTCTGGACTGAATATGGGAAGAGCGGTGCGCTGCAGTACGACCTTCTTCAGGCACCACACCATTGCTCGTGGCATTCGCTGTCATGGGATAGCTGGTCCGAAAAGGGCGAGAAGGCCCAAGTGTCCCCTGAAGCGCGAGCTGCCCTGGGTCAGGCGAAGACAGGTGCCGTGATTGTGGCTAGCTCAAAGCGGATCTTGGATGACAAGAATGATCCGCCGTGCATTCGCGCTAAGAGGGAGTACGAGAGCATCCTGGCTGCTGTGGGTGGAAAATTCATGTGCACCGGAGAGTATCCGCAGTACTGGGAGCAGACTCCGCTGGATCTCCAGGTTTCATTCGGGGCAGTCCGAGTCAGGAAGGCAGGCGCAGGCTCTTCTACGGTAGCGGCACTGGCTGCCGCGCCGCGTGCGGGCAGCCCTCAGTGACTTCAGATTTTCTCGACTGGGGGGTCAGCATCCCCAAAGATGAGGCTGATCCATTCCGCGATGGCCGCATGCAAGCCCTCCTCAGGGCCTGCAATGCACATGCGGATATCAATGTTGTGGAGCTGAGACGGCTTGAACACCCATTCGTCGCAGAGATCATAGTGGCCGATGTTGGTGATGGCGCCGTGTCCCCCGGGAACGACGCAGGGATTCACCGCATCGAACGAATGGCTCTTCTTTACCGAACTGGTGCCCGATTCCCATTCGAAGCTCGACCTCTCAGGAAGAGCTTTCCGAGAGCGCTGCATCAGTACTCCACGGGCGACCAAGGACCGCCGTCTCTCTGCATTATGGAGGGAGACTGGGAGCTCGCGGAACACAGGTTCACGCCAGAAGCGCTACTCGAGACCCTTCTAGCCTGGCTGGAAAAGACGGCAGATGGGACGATTCATGGGACCGACCGCGGCTTGGAGCCCGTCTTCTACAGCCTTGGGCAGTGCCTAATGCTTCCGCCGGACTTTGCGGAGGCTTTGAGCGATCCGTCCAAGGAGCTTGCTTTGATGGACGCGTGGGAGTGGGAACGCGGAGTGACATATCGCACGCGCATTGTCGCGTCCGCTTCTCCGGCACGGGCGCCTCATCGCATACTCATCATGGATGCCGCCCCAATCGCGCACCTGCCACTCTCCTCGCCGCCGTCATCGCTTGGCAGTCTTGAAGAGCTGCTTGTTGCTAAGGGAAGCTCGCTGATGCCGGGACTGGCCAAATCAGTTCAAGAGGCTTTCCGGCGATGCTGCAACGCCAACGTCCAGCCGGGTCAGGGGCGAATCATCTTGATCGTTCGTCTTCCGCGGCTAAGAGACGGTGAAGTTGTGAGCATCGACTCGATGGGCTTCAGAATCGATTGTGACCTGGTCGCGCTAGGGCTAAAAATACAGGCACTTGGCCGGTACGGAGAGAACGATACAGTCCAGCCAGTCCTTCTACTTGGAGAAGGACCAAGGTGGCCAGAGAAGGGTTGGCAAGATATCGAGGTGCTGCACATCGACGTCAGCCGCAGTCTTGATCGAGACGAGGCGAAGCGATGGTCGGGAATTGAAGACGGTGAGTTCCGCGGCGTAATTGCAGGCGTGGGCGCCCTGGGAAGTGCCCTAATCGATGTATGGTCCCGCTCCGCATGGGGCCACTGGGACTACATTGATCCCGACGTTCTGGCTCAGCACAACGTCGTCCGGCATGTCGGCACCCAAGATCAGGTTGGGCTACCAAAAGTCGAAGTTGCCAAACGCCATGCGCGGCGGACGCTCGGGTTTGCCGACCCAGATGTGAAAGCGTTGCAGTATCGGGCCTCGGACCTTGATACAGAGCCGGTGCACGCGTGCCTGAAGCGTGGCGATCTCCTCATCGATGCATCAACAACCATCCAGGTAACTAGGGCATGGTCTGGAGCGGACCTACCTCGAGGTATGGCAGCCTTCTTGACGCCGTCCGGAGATGGCTGCGTGCTTCTTGCTGAGGATAGCGCGCAGGAAATCAGAGGCGCATCGCTTGAGGCCCAGTACTACAGGGCGATCATCCAGCAAGATTGGGGAGCAGTGCATCTCGCAGCAAAGGGTCGCCCACTTCGAAGTGGGGCGGGCTGTCGCGATGTCTCTGTCGTCCTGGGCTACGACCAAGTGCTGCGAAGTGCATCATTGCTTGCAGGGCAGATCAGGAATAGGTCAATGCTTTCCGGTGCAAGTATCGATGTATGGGAGTCTTCGAGCGACGGCAGCATTCGTCACATTGAGGTGGTGGCCAGACGAACCTTTTCGAAAAAGGTCGGAGACTGGGAGATTCTCTGGGACGAAGGTCTCTGCGAACAACTCCTTGGGGAACGAGCCAACTCGCTTCCACTCGAAACCGGAGGAATCCTCCTGGGCGTCGTCGATTTCAAGTTCAACACAATCCATCTCGTGGACGGCCGTCCCGCGCCAAGGGACAGTGTGTCAACTGAGGCGGACTTCCAGTGCGGTAGTTACGGCGTGCAGGAAGACATCAATGAGGCCCAGCGACGAACAGCCGGTATGGTCCTTTGGATAGGTGCCTGGCACTCGCACCCCAAGGGCGTGAACGCAGTTCCCAGCATCCAAGATCAGGACCTTCTGTCACATCTCTGCACAAGGCTGGGTGCGCACGGATTACCCGCGGTGATGCTCATCGCGGGCGAGAATGGCATCGACGTATTCCTGCAGGTGAAAGGGAGTTAGATCGTTCTACGTGCGGACGAGTTCCCAGATCTACTGTCGCTCACTCCCATCCGAGTTGTCTGCGTGACCTAGCCTGCGCCAAGGTCAGGCATCGTATGAGGTGCTTCCCTACTTCAGCCGGCGAGGAGAGGCCTTCCGGCTTCCTCGGTCTGCAAGCATCGCTGAATCCCCTGAGCCCCTGCCGGACGCGGTAGGGGCTCCAATGGCGGAAGCGATCTAGGCGCTAACCGGCGCTCAATTGCCTCAGGCTACAAGGCGAAGTACTGCTGTCGCTCCGCTAGGCTTAACGGAAATCTCTTGGGGGCCGACGATGCAGTGAGCACTTTTCTCCGAACACATATAGTGCTGCTGCTCCTACTGCTTCGCCCGCCCCTCGCATGCCTATCTGAACCTGTCGCCTGGCCTGGACTTCGAGACCAAGCTGTTTGCCAAGACCAACGCGCCACAGCTGCTGCGCAAGGAACTGTCGAAACCCGGCTACGTGCCGCAGCCGATCGCGCTGGGCATCAACACCGACGCCTACCAGCCGATTGAACGCAAGTTCAAGCTGACCCGCCAGCTGATCGAAGTGATGCTGGAGACGAAGCATCCGTTCTCGCTGATCACCAAGAACGCACTGGTCGAGCGCGACATCGATCTGCTCGCACCACTGGCGGCGGAGAACCTGGTCAGCGTGCATTTCTCGGTGACATCGCTGGATCCGCATCTGTCGGCGAAGCTGGAGCCGCGCGCCTCGGCACCCCATGCGCGGCTGCGTGCGATGAAGCGCCTGCACGAGGCGGGCATTCCGGTGGGCGTGATGGTTGCGCCGGTGATTCCGTGGATCAACGACAGCGAACTGGAAGCCGTGCTGGAGGCTGCGCATGATGCCGGCGCCAGCACTGCAGGCTACGTGCTGCTGCGCCTGCCGCTGGAAGTTGCACCGCTGTTCCGCGATTGGCTGGACACCCATCATCCCGATCGCGCCGCGCATGTGATGAGCACCATCCAGCAGCTGCGCGGCGGCAAGGATTACGACAGTCAGTTCGGCACGCGCATGCGCGGCCAGGGTGTTTACGCAGAGCTGCTAAGCAATCGCTTCAAGCTGGCGCGCAAGCGCCTCGGCTTCAATGCGCAGAACAGCCACTGGCCGAAGCTGGATTGCAGCCGGTTCGAGAAGCCGTTGCCGCCGAAGGTGGATACGCCCCAGGGTTCGCTGTTCTAGAGCACTGGACCGCTGTGCGATCTACCGGCAACAATCTGCACTTGGCCGGAGGGCCTGCAAACCAGGGAAGGGAGCAGATGGGTTACCTACGATCGGCGATGGCGCGATTCGGTCCGCATGGCGACGAATCGATTTGTCCATGAAGCGTCTACCTGCCCTCGGCTGTGGTGCGTTTCTGTTTGCCTGCAGCGCCGATGCAGAAGCTGCCCGTGCGTTTGTGGTTGAAGACGCTGCCATGCGTGACCTCGCCTGCCTCGGGGTGGAGCCCCGCCAGCTGCTCTTTTCCTGTCACCAGATCGTTGCCGGCAACAATCGTGTGGTCGGGCTTAGACGATTCCGGTCTTCGTGGCGGATCGACCATTCCACATTCAGCAAGCTCACGATCCAGCTCCCTGCTGAGGCGAAGGCAGGAGACCGATTCGCTGCCGCAGGCGATCGAGTACGGATGTTCCATAGCAGCGGTTCCAGCGCATTCGCCGGAAAGACCGGCTGCTACGGAGTACCCGTCGCAGGGCAGATCACCGTGGTCTCCACCGGAGATTTCGGCATCGAGATCCAGATCGACGCAACGTTCCGCGCCACAAGCCCACTGCAATGGCCGGGAGAGTGCGACGCACCGACGACGGTGTCAGAGCGTTTGAGAGCCTTGCCGCTGTCGCTGCAGCATCTTGATGCATGGACGGGAGCGCATGATCCGGACGCATCACCCTTCGATCAGGCACACCCCTCCAATCGCTTGCATGACTGAACTCAGATCAGCAGTTTCTACACGATGAAACGTACTTGCTGCCTTCCGGCCAGCGCTCTCATGCTCTGCCTTGTGGCCCTGCAGGCGCAGGCCCGCGACATCCACGAATGCATCGTCGTTCCGCAGGCCACGATCGTCACTGACATGCCGGCTGGCCTGGACGAGTTCGAACAGCGTCTGTGGGTGGCGAATACAGGTCAGAGGGTGCGCAAGGGCACGGACACCCTCCTCCTGCTGCGCCTCTTCTCGGAGTCGCCGGGCGTGATCGATTCCCAGCAGTACATCAAGATCACGGGCAGCCTGAAGCGATACGCGCCTTCGTCGAAAGGGACGCCGGAGGTGGTGGATGCGCGCTTGACAAGTGGCGGCGCGGGCTTCGCGCACAAGGGAGACTACTGGCTGTCCGATTCAGCGGACGTCGAACTACATCAGCCGCACAGGGGCGATAGTCAGATCGAAGTCAAAGTGACGGCTGTTGGGTGGAACAGCTATCGAAAAGAAGACCGTTCCTTCTATCTCCAGTTCACCTGTCAACTCAAGGAAATCCCTGTCGAGAAGCTCAGTGCCTGGCATGGAGGCAACGACAATCTCTGGGGATCCTTTGGACCCGCCAGATAACTGAGCGGCATCAATCTGTACCCAGCAACCACTGCACGCTATGGAATAGACAAGCGCCAGCTGCGGGGGCTGGAGAGAGGAGAGTTCAGCATCATGGATGCGGAACATATCCGCCTGCTGGTTCAAGTCGACGTATCCGAACCCATGAGCACATGACATGAAGATCATCTACTGGCTGGGCATCGCGTTCCTGTGGATGCTTCCGTTGAACGTTCTGCTGCTGACGGCCGGCACGCTGATGTCGGGTGAGGCGCTTGGAGAACAAGAGTTCGTCGGCCTGGGTGTGGCCGTGTTCGGTACCGTGGCGGGCGCGATTCTCTATCGCCGCCGCCCGCGGTAGCGCCGAGCAAGCGAGGGTTAGCAGCACGCGCGACCCTTACCCTCCAAACAGCTTCTGCGCGCTCTGGAACAGGATCCAGCTGGTGGCGATGAACTTGTCGCCGCCCTGCGGCCGGTTGCCGCGATGGGTATGGGTGAACGCAGTCGGCGCGATCAGCAGGCTGCCGGTACGCGGTGCGATCTTCCGCCCTTGGAACAGGAACTCGGTTTCGCCCTCTTCGAAGTCGTCGTTGAGGTACAGGGTCCACAGCACATGCCGGTGCAGGGTCTCGGCCTGCGCGTCCTTCGGGTACAGCTCGCAGTGCCAGTACGGGTAACCGCCCTCGCCCGCCGCATACCACTGCAGATTGATCGCGCCCGGGCGCAGGCAGGTGCGCGCCAGATCCGCCAGCTGCTCCGGCGCCATGTCGGGGAAATCCTCGGCCGACAGGCGTCGCGGCTGGCCGTTGCTGTCCTGGATCTGCAACATCAACGGCGCGATCAATGCCTGTGGATAACGGCGTAGATAAGTCTGCAGACCCGCAAATACCGCCTGTTGCAGCTGCTGGTCCACATCCTGCCAGCCATCCACGCCGCTGATCCGCAGATCCTTGCTGTGCTTGAGTTCCGGGAACACGCCGCTGCCCACTGCGCCGGGTTTCAGGCTCTGGCTTGCACGCATGCGCGCGACGATCGCAGCGCACACGTCGCTGGGGACGGCGTTGTGGATGACCTCGATGAAATCGACCGGGCCCGGCTCGTGCATGCGTGCATTCCTTCGACGGCAAGGGCTTGATGGTGCCGTTTGCAGCTGCTGCTGTCACCCTGCGGTCATGTCATCAATCTGCCATGACCGCTGTAGGGATGGCCGCTGTCAGACGCTCTTCGCGTCATGCTCCTGGTGATAACGCACGGCCTCGGCGACCTCTTCGCGCGAACCGAGGAACACCGGCACGCGCTGGTGCAGCTGGTCGGGTTGCACATCGATGATGCGCTCGCGACCGGTCCAGGCAGCGCCGCCCGCCTGCTCCACCAGCAGGCCCATCGGGTTGGCTTCGTACATCAGGCGCAGCTTGCCGGCCTTGCCCGGTTCCTTCTTGTCCCACGGGTAGATGAAGATGCCGCCGCGGGTCAGGATGCGATGCACGTCGGCGACCATGCTGGCGATCCAGCGCATGTTGAAGTTCTTGCCGCGCGGGCCTTCCTTGCCGGCCAGCAGATCTTCCACGTAGGCCTGCATCGGCGCTTCCCAGTGCCGCTGGTTGGACATGTTGATGGCGAACTCCTGGGTGGCCGCGGGGATCTGCATGTTCTCGGTGGTCAGCAGGAACTCGCCGGTTTCGCGGTCGAGGGTGAAGGCGTGGGTACCGTGGCCGACGGTCAGCACCAGCTGCGTGCTGGGCCCGTAGATGCAGTAGCCGGCGGCGATCTGCTTGCTGCCCGGCTGCAGGAAGGCGTCATCGCCGGGCAGTTCGACGTTGGTCGGGCAACGCAGCACCGAGAAGATGGTGCCGACGGAGACGTTGACGTCGATGTTGGAGCTGCCATCGAGGGGATCGAACAGCAGCAGGAAATCGCCACGCGGATAGATGTCCGGCACCGGCTGGCTGTGGTCCATCTCCTCCGATGCGCAGGCGGCGAGGTGGCCACCCCAGGCGTTGGCCTCCAGCAGGATCTCGTTGCTGATGACATCCAGCTTCTTCTGCGCTTCGCCCTGCACGTTGCCGGTACCGGCCTCGCCGAGCACGCCACCGAGGGCGCCCTTGCTGACGGCGATGGAGATGCTGGTGCAGGCGCGGGCGACGACCGCGATCAGCTGGCGCAGGTCGGCGTTGATGCGGCCGGCGTGCTGCTGCTGGATCAGGAAGCGGGTCAACGAGGTACGGGACATGGGCGGGCAGGTCTCGGCAACGGGAAAACGCCTATTGTCGCCGGTCTGACTTGCGCGTGGGTGAGCGGGGGTAGGCGTAATCGTTTCCAGAGGCGTTGCGGTCGTGGCGCCTTCCCTTCGTCGAGGCGCGCGGGAGGGGGAGACAATGCAGGACACGCTGCAAGTACGTCCATGTAAGCTCGATGGCGCCTTGCTCGTGTGCGCTGTCCTGCGCACACGGCAAGACCGGGGTTGGGCATCCTGCCCAACCCGCCCGAGGCATGCCTCGCGCCCATGGCGCCAACGGTCCTGCATTGCCTCCCCCTCCCGCGCGCTTCAGGGTTGGCCGCGAGCGCGGAGGGTGTGGCAAGGCAGGAGCAAAAACAAAGGCGCCTTGCGGCGCCTTTGTTTCCACAGCTTGCTGGAGCGGTCGATCAGCCCTTGGCGACGGCGGCCACGGCCTTGGCGACGTACTCCAGGTTGTTCTGGTTCAGCGCGGCCACGCAGATGCGGCCGGTGCCGACGGCGTAGATGCCGAACTCGTCGCGCAGGCGCTCGACCTGTTCGCGGCTCAGACCGGAGTACGAGAACATGCCCGCCTGCTCGTTGATGAAGCCGAACTGCGGGGCGCCAGCGGCGGCCAGCTTCTCGACCAGGCCCTGGCGCAGGGCGTGGATGCGCTCGCGCATCTCGGTCAGCTCCTGCTCCCACATCGCGCGCAGTTCCGGATTGGTCAGCACACCGGCAACCAGTGCAGCACCGTGGGTGGAGGGGCTGGAGTAGATCGTGCGGATCACGCGCTTGACCTGCGACTGCACGGCCTTGGCGTCAGCGGCGGTCGGCGCGACCATCGACAGCGCACCCACGCGCTCGCCATACAGCGAGAACGACTTGGAGTACGAGTTGGCGACGATGAAGCTGTCGATGCCGGCCTCGGCGATGATGCGCACCGCGGCACCGTCCTGCTCGATGCCCTTGTCGAAGCCCTGGTAGGCCATGTCGATGAAGGGGAACAGCTGGCGGTCCTTCAGCAGCTGTGCGACCTGCTTCCACTGGCTGACGGTGAGGTCGGCGCCGGTGGGGTTGTGGCAGCAGGCGTGCAGCAGCACCACGGTGCCCGCCTCCAGCTTGCCCAGGTCGGCCAGCAGGCCGTCGAAGTTGACACCATGGGTGGTCGGGTCGAAGTAGGTGTAATCGACCACCTCGAAACCAGCGGCGCTGAACACGGCGCGGTGGTTTTCCCAGCTCGGGTTGCTGAGTGCGACGGTGGCGTGCGGCAGCAGCTTCTTCAGCACGTCGGCGCCGACGCGCAGCGCACCGCTGCCACCGACAGTCTGGGCGGTGGTGACACGGCCGGCGGCCAGCAGCGGCGAGTCCTTGCCGAACACCAGCTCACGGGTGGCCTGGGTGTACGCCGGCAGGCCATCGATCGGCAGGTAGCCGCGCGGTTTGGCTTCGTTGGCGAGCTGCTGCTCGATCTGCTTGACGGCGCGCAGCAGCGGAATGCGGCCGCTCTCGTCGTAGTAGATGCCCACACCCAGGTTGACCTTGGTCGGGCGGCTGTCGGCGTTGTACGCCTCGGTCAGGCCCAGGATCGGGTCGCCTGGGACCAGTTCCACGTTTGCAAAGAAGGACACGGCGGTACTCGTTCGGTAGACGGAAAGGGGGAGGAATTGCGCCACGCGGCTTGCGGCCTGTCGGCCGAAACCGACCCATCGTAACAAAGCCTGCCGGGGCTGGCCGCCGCCATCGTCATCCGCCTGCCCGTACCATGGCGTGCGTTGCCGCCCGATCCATCAACCTGAATCATGAATCCCAGCGCACGACGCCAATGCCTGCCGCTTTCCACCCTGCTGCTGCTGCCTTTGACGGTGACGGCCGAGCCATTGCCGACCGCCCTGCCGACGGTGCAGGTGCAGGCCGCGCGGGTGCCCGGCGTCGACCCCTTCGCTCTGCCCGCCAGCCTGGATACGGTGTGGATCGACGCCGACCGTACCGGCCCGGGCACGCAGCTGTCCGAGGCGCTGGGCGGAGTGCCGGGCCTGCTGGCCCGGGACCGGCAGAACTTCGCGCAGGACACCCAGCTGTCGATCCGTGGCTTCGGCGCTCGTTCGACCTTTGGCGTGCGCGGGGTGCGGGTGCTGATCGATGGGGTGCCGGCGACCATGCCCGATGGTCAGGGCCAGCTGTCGCACGCCAGCCTGCTCGGTGCCGAGCGCATCGAGGTGCTGCGCGGGCCGTTCTCGGCCCTGTATGGAAATTCGTCCGGGGGCGTGCTGCAGGTGTGGAGCGCGCAGGGCCAGGCCGGTGACCCGTGGCGGCTGCGGGTGAATGCCGGTGCCGACAACACGCTCAGCGTCGGCGCGCAGCTGCGCGGGGCGGGCCCTGGCGTCGACTACAACGTGGCCGCCAACCATTTCAGCACCGATGGCTGGCGTGACCACAGCCGCGCGCGGCGTGAATCGCTCAACGCGCGCCTTGGCACCGAGCTCGCCGGCGGCCGCCTGGAGCTGCTGCTCAATGCGCTGCACGCGCCCAACGCGCAGGACCCGCTGGGCCTGACCCGCGCGCAGGTGGCGGCCGATCCACGCCAGGCCACGGCGGTGGCTGAGCAGTACAACACCCGCAAATCGGTGCGCCAGCAGCAGGCAGGCCTGCGCTGGACCCGTGAAGCCGGTGCGCAGCGCTGGCAGCTGATGGGCTATGCCGGGCAGCGCGCGGTGACCCAGTACCTGCCGATTCCGCCGGGACCGCAGGCCAACCCATTGCACGCCGGTGGCGTGATCGACCTGGATGGCGGTTACGGCGGGCTGGACGCGCGCTGGGGCTGGAACGGCGATCTGTGGGGGCGCCCGCTGGATCTGGTGGTGGGCGTGAATGCCGATCGCCAGCGCCAGCACCGCACCGGCTACGAGAACTTCGTCGGCACCACCGTGGGGGTACGCGGCCGCCTGCGTCGCGACCAGATCGACATCGTGCAGAACGTGGACCAGTTCGCCCAAGCGTGGTGGCAATGGAGCCCGCGCTGGTCGCTGCTGGCCGGGGTGCGCCACAGCGCGGTGCGCTTCGAATCGGATGATCGCTACATCGTCGGGCGCAACCCGGACGACAGTGGTCGCCGTCGCTACCAGGCCACCACGCCAGTGGCGGGTGTCAGCTTCGAGGCAAGCCCGCAGTGGCGCCTGCACGCGGCGATCGGTCGTGGCTTTGAAACCCCGACGTTCAATGAGCTGGGCTACCGCGCCGACGGCCAGGCCGGGCTGGCGCTGGATCTGGCGGCCGCCCGCAGCCGCAGCGTGGAAGTGGGCAGCAAATGGCATGCGCAGGATGGAAGACAGCTCGATATCAGCCTGTTCCGTGCAGATACCGACGATGAGCTGGCCGTTGCCAGCAACACCAACGGCCGCAGCACGTACCGCAACATCGGCCGTACCCGCCGCCAGGGTGTGGAGCTGCAGTACCGGCAGCCGTTGGCCGAGCAGCTGGAGCTGCAGCTGGCCTGGACCTGGCTGCAGGCGCAGGTGCGTTCGCCCTATCTGGCCTGTGCGGCCAGCAATTGCGCAGTGCCCGACACCGTGGTTGCCGCTGGCAGCCGCCTGCCCGGCGTGCCCCGGCAGCAGGCGTATGCCCGCCTGCAGTGGTCGCCGGGGCAGTGGCAGTGGGGGTTGGAAGCTGCCGCCAGCAGCGATGTGGTGGTGAACGACATCGCCACCGAGCGCGCACCGGGATACGCGCTGCTGAACCTGGAAGCCGGTCGCCGCTGGACGCTGCAGTCGGGTGACCTGCGCGCATTCGCACGTATCGACAACGTGCTGGACCAGCGCTACATCGGCTCGGTGATCGTCAATGACGGTAACGGCCGGTTCTTTGAACCGGGGCCGGACCGCCGCGCCAGCGTTGGCCTGCAGTGGTCATGGCGTTAGGCGGGCCCCGGTAGCGCCGGCCCATGCCCGGCGAGCGCGCAGCGCGGACGTGACGGATCCGCCGGGCATGGCCCGGCGCTACCGATCAATCCGGGGCCTTGGCGGGCACGAACGGCGAGGTTGGATCGCTGGCCGGGAAGGTCTCTTCCAGCGCCTCGTCCTGGTTGTCGCTGGCGTGCTGCTTGCGCTCGCGCCGCTTCAGCGGACTTTCCTGGCCACCGCGATTGCGGTCACCGCAGTCCTTGCGGTCCTGGGCGGCCTGTTCAGGCCGGCGCACGACGGGCAGTACGCCCTCGTCCGGTGTCGACATGCCGGCGCCACGGTCCTCGGCGTCGGCCAGATCGTGCTTGCCGCGCTGCTCGCCCGGCTCGGGGGTGTGGTTCTCACGCAGGGGGTCACGGGTGGTGGTCATGGGGCGTTCCTCCGGTAGGCCTCCACTAGAGCGCGGACGAAGTAAAGCCACTGCGAACCTGGCGTCATGAACATCTTTGTCACGACTGGATAACGGCGGCGCGCGTATTCCTGCCCACCCGCCCTGCTGCAGGAGCCGGCCATGCCCCGTCTTGAACGCCCCGCCCCGTCCGTGTTCAACGCCCTGCTGGATCCGCTTGGCCAGCGCAGCACGCAGCGCCGGACGCGCCGCCTGGAGGAT
Source organism: Stenotrophomonas sp. 2694 (assembly GCF_040548715.1). Lineage (NCBI taxonomy): Bacteria > Pseudomonadati > Pseudomonadota > Gammaproteobacteria > Lysobacterales > Lysobacteraceae > Stenotrophomonas > Stenotrophomonas sp. 2694. The sequence goes on along the minus strand of NZ_JBEPSG010000014.1, from coordinate 4,095 downwards.
CCGCAGGCGGTGGCGCAGGATTACCTGCAGTACATGCTGAGCGACTACGAGGAACGCCGCGGGCAGGGGCATCGCAACTGGCGCGATCTGTGCCCGGTGTACGCCTTCGCGCTGACCACCCACGCCGCTGACTGGCCGCGTGGCGGTGAGGCCGATACCAGTGGCGAACTGGCCGAGCACTGGGACCAGATGCGCGGACAGTCGCGCCTGAACTGGGCACAGGCGCAGCCGGTGGTGGAAGATGCCTGGCGCGCGCTGGACCATATCCCCGCCGCTGCGGTGAGGCCGCTGCTGCAGTAGTGCCGGTCGCTGGCAGGCATCGCCAGGATTCAAGGAGCTGCCGGCCAGCGGCCGGCACTACCGCATGGTCTGCACGTGGCCGACACGGTTGTTTCACGGTAGCCGGCTGAAGCTGGCTACCCCTGCTGAAACACAGGTGCGCATCATGGCCCGCCCGATCTGGACCGGTACGCTTTCCTTCGGCCTGCTCAACGTACCGGTCTCGCTGATGTCCGGCGAGCGCAAGGTCGACCTGCACTTCCGCATGCTGGATTCGCGCGATCGCAAACCGATCCGCTTCGAACGGGTCAACGCCGACACCGGCGAGGAAGTGCCGTGGAAGGACATCGTCAAAGCCTACGAGTACGACAAGGGCAGCTACGTCGTGCTGGAGGAAGACGACATCCGTTCGGCGGCGCCGGAAAGCCATGAAACGGTGGAGGTGGAAACCTTTGTCGACGCCAGCCAGATCGACCCGCGTTACTACGAGAAGCCCTATCTGCTGGTGCCGGGTAAAAAGGCCGAGAAAGGCTACGTGCTGCTGCGGGAAACGCTGCGCAGCACTGGCAAGGTCGGTATCGCCCGGGTGGTGGTGCGCACGCGCGAGTACCTGTGCGCGGTGATGCCCAACGATGACGCGCTGGTGCTGATGATCCTGCGCTATCCGCAGGAACTGGTCGAGCCTGACGACTACAAGCTGCCCAGTGGAAAGCTTGCCGATTACCGCATCACCAGCAAGGAAACGGCGATGGCCGAGCAGTTGATCGAGTCGATGGCCGGTGACTGGGATCCTTCGCAGTACCACGATGAGTTCCGCGAACGCCTGCAGCAGGTGCTGAACAAGCGCATCAAGTCCAAGGGCGGCACCACCCAGGTGGAGGACGAGCCGGCACCGCGCGAGGACGCAACCACCAACGTGGTGGACTTCATGGCGCTGCTGCAGAAGAGCCTGGATGCCAACAAGCGCACGCCGGCGAAGAAGGCGGCCGCGCGCAAGGCTCCAGCCAAGAAGGCAGCGGCGAAGAAGGCACCGGCAAAAAAGGCCGCCAAGAAGGCGGCAAAGAAAACCCCTGCGCGACGCAAGGCAGGTTGAGCCATGTCGTTGCATCAGTACCGCCGCAAGCGTCGGCTGGGCGGGGGGAGCGGACAGACCCCGGAGCCGGACGATGCACCGGCACGAGGCAATCCGAAGCGGCGGCCGATCTTCGTGGTCCAACTGCACCACGCCAGCAGCCGCCACTACGATTTCCGCCTGGAAATGGATGGCGTGCTGAAAAGCTGGGCGGTGCCGAAGGGGCCGTCGCTGCGGGTGGGTGAGAAGCGCCTGGCGGTGGAGGTGGAAGACCATCCCCTGTCCTATGCCGGCTTCGAAGGTGATATTCCGGAAGGCCATTACGGCGCCGGCCACGTCGATGTGTTCGACCACGGCAGCTGGGCCTGCGAAGGTGATCCGTTGCAAGCACTGGCGGCGGGCAAGATCGACTTCGTGCTGCACGGGCAGCGCCTGGCCGGTGGCTGGAAACTGGTACGCACGGCGATGAAGGGCCGCCAGGTGCAGTGGCTGCTGATCAAGCGCGATGACGCGCAGGCACGGGATGCGGAGGCGGACGATCTGCTGCACACGCCAGCGCTGAAATCCGCGAAGAGGTCTCGGGCTTCAGCGAAGAAGACGGCTCCAGCGCCACGTGCCGCACACCCACGCAAGGCCGATGCACGCTGGCATGCGCGCGCGTTGCAGCTGGACGAGGCGCGCGACAAAAGCTACCCGCACCAGTTCAAGCCACAGCTCACCGATCACCGCGACACCGCGCCCGATGGCGAGCGTTGGCTGCATGAGATCAAGTGGGATGGTTACCGGTTGCTGGCCGATGTGCACGAAGGTGAGGTGACGCTGCGCTCGCGCAATGGCCTGGACTGGACTGCCGATTTTCCCGAAGTGGTGCAGGCGCTGCAGGCGCTGCCGGTGCGCGATGCGCGTCTGGACGGGGAACTGGTGGTGCTGGACGACAACGGCCGCAGCGACTTCGCCGCGCTGCAGCGGGTGATCGACGGCAGCTCGAAACAACCGCTGCGCTACATCGTGTTCGACCTGCCGGGCGTGGCCGGGGTCGACATCAGCCGTGCGCCGCTGCTGCAACGCAAGGCACTGCTGAAGGAACTGATCGGCGATGCAGTTGGCACGCTGGCCTTCAGCGAGCACGTCATCGACCACGGCCCTGCCGTGTTCGAAGCCAGCGGCAAGGCGGGATTCGAAGGCATCGTCAGCAAGCAGGTCGATGCGCCTTACGTGAACACCCGCGCACGCAGCTGGGTGAAAGTGAAGCATGAGGACACCGATGAATTCCTGATCATCGGCCACACCGCACCCAAAGGCTCGCGGGTGGGATTCGGTTCGCTGCTGCTGGCCACGCCGGACAAGGGCGGCCTGCGCTATGTCGGCCGCGTCGGTACCGGCTTCGACGATGAGGGCCTGCGCGCGCTGGCGGCCACGCTCGCGCCGCTGGCGGTGAAGGAGGCGGTGCTGCCGCTGCCGGCGCACGTGCCGTTCCGTGCGGCGAGCGTGCGCTGGGTCAAGCCGGTGACAGTGGCCGAGGTCGCGTTCCGCGGCTGGGGCAAGGAAGGGTTGCTGCGCCAGGCCAGCTTCAAGCGACTGCGCAGTGACAAGAAGAAGGAGGACCTGGCGATGAGTGCAACACCGGCCGATGACGGCGACGACGTTGCCATCACCCATCCCGAGCGCGTGGTGTTTGCGAAGAAGAAGCTCAGCAAGGGTGACGTCGCCGACTACTACCGGCAGATGGCACGCTGGATCCTGCCGGAAATCAGTGGGCGACCGCTGTCGCTGCTGCGCTGTCCCGACGGCGTAGGCAAGGCATGTTTCTTCCAGAAGCACCATGGCCAGGGCCTGGGTGATGCGGTGCATGCGGTGCCGCTGCAGCAGAAGAGCGGGCGCGAGGACTACGTCTATATCGATGACGAACGCGGCCTGCTGCAGCTGGTGCAGATGAACACCCTGGAACTGCATCCATGGGGCGCGACGGTGGCCGATCCCGAACATCCCGACCGGCTGGTGTTCGATCTTGATCCGGGTGAGGGCGTGAGCTGGGCCGACGTGAAGCGCGGCGCGCGCGATGTGCGCGATCGACTGCAGCAAACCGGGCTGCAGAGCTTCGTGCGGCTGTCGGGCGGCAAGGGCGTGCATGTGGTGGTACCCCTGCAACCCGCAGCCGACTGGGACGACGCGAAAGCGTTCTGCGAAGCGTTCGCGCAGGCGATGGCCGAACAGGCGCCGGATCGCTACGTGGCGACGATGAGCAAGGCCAAGCGCAGCGGAGTGATCTTCATCGACTGGCTGCGTAATACACGGGGAGCGACCAGCGTGTGCTCGTGGTCGCTGCGCGCGCGGGAGAGCGCGGGAGTCGCGGTGCCGCTGCGCTGGGAAGAGCTGGCGCGCGTGAGCGCGGCCGATGCGTTTCCGATGGACAAGGCGTTGGCACGGGCGAAGCGTTTGAAGGCGGATCCGTGGCAGGGCATCGACGCGCTGAAGCAGACGCTGCCGACGTTGCAGCGGTAGTGCCGGCCGCTGGCCGGCAACTGCAGGTTTGCTGGGCTTGCCGGCCAGCGGCCGGCACTACCCGTATCCGGGCGTCGACGCGTTGAAGCAGCGGTTGCCGATGTTGCCTATATCTGGACATTCACGGGCTGAAACAGCGACGCTGCAGCGGTAGTGGCGGGGGGGGGGGGGGGGGCCCCGCCCCCCCCCGGGGGGGGGGGCCCCCCCCCCCCCCCCCCCCCCACCCCCCCCCCCCCCCCCCC
>NZ_JBEPSG010000013.1:0-95494 GCF_040548715.1 Stenotrophomonas sp. 2694 | reverse complement strand
CATGTAACCCTCGGGGTTGGATCAGGTGTCCAACTCCTGGGGGTCACTTCACCCTGGGGGCTTGGCCGCGGCATCCATGCCGCGGACACCCCCGCAACCGGACCCACCCCGCCTTCGACAGATCTTCGGTGACGAATGGTCTATCCACGCTTTGCGATGGATCAAATCCATCGGAATCGAATATTTCGACAATTGAACGAAGAGCATCCACGCATGGCGTGGATCTACGTGTCGACCAAGGTCGACAGCTACCAACAGCAGCCCAACAGCGGCGAGAGTTTGTCGAAGGCGGGGTGGGTCCGGTTGCGGGGGCGTGAGCGCCATGGATGGCGCGACCGAGCCTACATGGACGTATTCACGGCGTCCGCCGCAATCGGACCCACCCCGCCATCCCAAGGAATGCACACTGTTGCTGTTGCCGTTGCCGTTGCCGTTGCTTCTGCGGGTGCAGGGCGCAGCCCTGCCGGCAACACACCCCCTACCAAGGTAGGGCGGCCCACGCGCCAGCGCCGGACTATGCTCGAAGCCATGACTTTGTCTGGGAGGGCTGCGTCATGAACTACGAGGAAACCTACCGCCGTTCGATCGACGAGCCGGAGGCATTCTGGGGCGAGGAAGCCAAGCGCATCCATTGGCACACGCCGCCGCAACAGGTGCTCGACTACAGCAACCCGCCGTTCCGGCGCTGGTTCGTGGGTGGTGAAACCAACCTCTGCTACAACGCCGTCGACCGGCATCTGGCCGACCGCCCGGACCAGCTCGCACTGGTCGCCAACTCCACCGAAACCAACAACACCCGCGAAATCACCTATCGCCAGCTGTATCGCGAAGTGAACGACTTCGCCGCCGTGCTGAAGCACCTTGGCGTCGGCCACGGCGACCGCGTGGTGATCTACATGCCGAACATGGCCGAGGCCGTGTTCGCCATGCTTGCCTGTGCACGTATCGGTGCGGTGCACTCGGTGGTGTTCGGTGGCTTCGCTGCGCACAACCTCGCGCTGCGCATCGACGATGCCAAGCCGAAGCTGCTGATCGCTGCCGATGCCGGCATGCGTGGCGGCAAGCTCATTCCGTACAAGGCGATGGTCGATGCCGCCTGCGCCGAAGCCAGCAGTCCGCCGCCGCACGTGCTGATCGTTTCGCGCGGGCTGGACCCGGCCGAGCCACGCATCGAAGGGCGCGACGTCGAGTACGCCACCCTGCGTGCGCAGATCGGGCAGACCGATGTGCCGGTGCAATGGCTGGAATCGAGCGAGCCCAGCTACCTGCTGTATACCTCCGGCACCACCGGCAAGCCGAAGGGCGTGCAGCGCGATGTCGGTGGCTATGCGGTGGCGATGGCACAGTCGATGCAGACCGTGTTCGACTGCAAGCCGGGACAGGTGATGTTCTCCACCTCCGATGTCGGCTGGGCCGTGGGCCATTCCTACAACGTGTATGGCCCGTTGATCGGCGGTTGCACCTCGCTGCTGTACGAAGGGCTGCCGACCAACCCCGATCCGGGCATCTGGTGGGCGCTGTGCGAGCAGTACAACGTGCGCACGATGTTCTCTTCGCCGACGGCGATCCGCGTGCTGAAGAAGCACGATGCCGACTTCATCCACCGCCACGACCTGGATGCGCTGAAGTATCTGTTCCTGGCCGGCGAGCCGCTGGACGAGCCGACCGCGCACTGGATCAGCGACGCGCTGGGCAAGCCGATCATCGACAACTACTGGCAGACCGAAACCGGTTGGCCGGCATTGACCCTGCTGCCTGGGCTGGACATGAAGCCGGTGCGGTTCGGCTCGCCCGGTTTCCCCAATCTCGGCTACCGGATGAAGGTGATCGACGAGAACACCGGTGAAGAGGTGGCTGCCGGGCAGAAGGGTGTGCTGGTGATGACGCCGCCGTTGCCGCCGGGCTGCATGAGCACGGTCTGGAATGACGACAGCCGCTTCCTGCAGAGCTACTTCAGCCACTTCAAGGAACTGCTGTACAGCTCGCTGGACTGGGCCATCCGCGATGACGATGGCTATACCTTCATCCTCGGCCGCACCGACGATGTGATCAACGTGGCCGGGCACCGTCTGGGCACGCGTGAGATCGAAGAGGCCATCTCCAGTCACCCGCGCGTGGCCGAGGCGGCGGTGATCGGGGTGAAGGACGAATTGAAGGGGCAGGTGCCGCTGGTGTTCGTCACCCTCAAGCAGGGGCTCGATGGCGAAGACCCGGCCGCAGTGGTGGCCGAGATGATGGCCACGGTGACCACCTCGCTGGGTGCGGTGGCGCGACCGGCGCACATCCATGTGGTCAACGCGTTGCCCAAGACCCGTTCGGGCAAGCTGCTGCGTCGCTCGCTGCAGGCATTGGCCGAGCAGCGCGACCCGGGCGACCTGTCGACGCTGGACGACCCGGGCGCGCTGGAAGAGATCCGCCGCGCGCTGGGACGCTGATCGGGGTGGTAGCGCCGGGCCATGCCCGGCGAGCGCAAAGCGCGGAAAAGCCGCCAGGCATGGCCTGGCGCTACCCAGGCCTGCCTGGACATGCGCTAAGCTCCGCCTGTCATCGACCTGCAACACGCGTCACGCGCCGGGGAACGCGCGTGCCACCCGGGGATGGCGAACAGGGGGCGTGCCCGCAAGGGCGCGCATGCGTATCGCATCGTGGGAAGGGGGAGCTATGGCACTGCTGCATGCCAAGACGGCCGCTGGCCGCCAGGAAATCGAAGATCGTGCCCGGCGCCTGCCGGCGGCGCTGCGTTCGATCCTGTTGATGGTTGACGGCCAGCGTGATGAAAGCGAACTGCGCGGCTTGTTCGAAGGACTGCGCGCGCCGCCGGATGCGCTGCAGCAGCTGGCTGCACTGGGCCTGATCGAAGTGGTCGGCGGCAGGGCCGAACCTGTGCCGCAGCGCGGGCTGTGCAGCGGCCGTGAGCAGGATCCGGCGCTGTACCAGCAGTTGTACGACGCGATGAGCGATGCCGTGCGCCGCCATCTGGGCCTGAAAGGCTACTTCATGCAGTTGAAGATCGAGCGCTGTACCGACGCGGTCGCCCTGGAAAAACTGTGCCCGGAAATGATCGCCGCGATCGGCAAGGCACGCAGCCCGGCGCTGGCCCAGCGCTGGTGGCAGGAGATCCAGATCTCGATGGCACCGGTCACTTCCGAGGTCGTGCCCGGCTGACGCGCGGGGTAAAGTGGTCCGCTCTTTTTCCGCCCAGGAGCCCCGCATGCAGGACGACACCGATACCCCCGGTTGGGATGCGATCAATGCCGCGCTGGCACCGCTGTACGCCGGCCAGGAGCCGCGTCACTTCGGTACCGCGCTGCCGTACACGCTGGGTGGCCAGGATCCGCTCGATGGCATCAGCGTGTACTGGGCGGAATCACCGGTTCCGCATTGGCACTACGTCACCTACGGCCTGTCAGAACTGTATGCAAAAGAGAGCAGTGATGCGGCTACCAGTGGCTATGGTTTCGAGCTGACGTTCCGCCTGGCTGCGGACAAGGGGGAGGATGCAGGCAGCACGCCGCCTGCGTGGCCGATGAACCTGCTGCAGAATCTGGCGCGCTATGTGTTCAGCAGCGGCAATGTGTTCGAGGATGGCCACCACCTCAACGCCAATGGCCCGATCGCGCTGGAGACCGACACCCGTCTCTGCCATCTGGCATTCGTTGCCGATCCGCAGTTGCCACCGCGCGACACCGCCAATGGACATTTGCAGTTCCTGCAGGTGGTGGGGCTGACCGACGAGGAAATGGACGCGATCAAGCGCTGGTCCACGCGCGGTGTCCTGCAGGTGCTTGAGGACGCGATGCCGCTGTGGATCACCGATCTGCATCGCGGCAATCTGCTGGACGATCCGGCGCTGGCCGCGCGGGTGGAGGCCGGCAGCGAGCGTGAGGGATCCAGTACCGGCATGTTGTTCATCGAGACGCTGGACTGGCGGCAGACGGCGGGTATCACCACGCTGGTGCTGGGGGCCGGGCAGGTCGGCAGTGTGGGTGAGCTGCTGCCACTGCGCCTGCGCCACGGCAAGGCACTGACGCTGGTCAGCCGCGAACGGCAATGGGAGTTCATGCCGGCCACCGATGGCGCGGTCGCGGTCGAGGACGACAACGTGCGCTGGATACTGGATGAGGCGGCGTTGCAGGCTTGGCATGGCGTGCGGCCGCAACGCGGGACCTACCCGGTGTCGAGTACGTTGCAGGTTGAAGTGGTGCCGACGTTCCTGCGCGATGCGAAGGGCGAAGTGATCCGCGAAATCGGCTGACCGCGCCGATGGCACCAATGGGGTCGGAGCCGCCTGCTGCGCAGACGGATCCGACCCCGGTTCCATCAGGCCAGCCCTTCGGCCTTCAGCACCGCCTGCACGCCCGGATCGGCGTCCATGCGCGCCTTGTAGGCGGCCAGGTTGTCCAGGCCCGACAGGTCGACCTTGGCGCCGGCCGCCCAGCGCAGGGTGATGTAGAAGTAGGGATCGGCGAAGCTGCGGAAGCCGGCCAGCCACGGCTTGTCGGCCAGCTGCCTGTCGGCGGTCTCGAACAGGGCGCGCAGGCGCTTGTGCGCGGCGGCGCGGATTGCGTCGTACTGGCCTTCATCGGCGATGAACTTGCCCGGCGCGAACAGCGGCGAGAACGCCGGGTGCACGTCGGAGTTGACGAAGGCCAGCCAGCGGGTGGCTTCAGCGCGCTGGCGCGGGCTGCCATCGCCGCCGAGACCGGCCTGCGGGTAGCTGTCGGCGATGTAGCCCATGATCGCCGCGTTCTGCACCAGCACGAAGTCGCCATCGACGATCGCCGGTACCACGCCGGCCGGATTGATCTTGAGGAATTCCGGACCCTTCAGGGTGTCCTTGTTCAGCAGTTCAACCTCGAACGGCTGGCCGGTCCACTGCAGGGCGATGTGGTCGGCGGTGGAACAGGCACCGGGCTTGCTGTACAGCTTCATGGGAACTCCAGGCGGGGTGTGGCGGGAAACCACCACTATCCCAGAGCCCAGCCACACGCGGCAACGCTGCCACCGGCAACGGATCGTTACGACTGCCGGGGCTTGAGGTTCTGCACTTTGTAGAAGGTGTGATCGCCGATGGTGGCCACCTGGTAGGCGTTGCGCCAGTTCGGGCTGGCGATGGCCAGCGCAGCGAAGTGGCTGGCGCCAGGCACGATCTCGCGGCGCTCGCCGGCTGGCAGCGCCCAGTTGCGCTCGGCGTCGAAGGCCACGTCCATCGCCTCACTCCACGCCGCATCGTTGCCCAGCTGGGTGCCGGGGGAGACGATGGTGGGGGCGAACTGCTTGCGCGCGGTCACCACCTGGCACATCGAGTCGCCCCACAGGCCACTGTCGAGGCGACGCAGGGCGACTTCGGCCACCGCCTGCTGGCCACGCAGGGTCTGGTCGCGGGCTTCCAGGTAAACGGTGGTGCTCAAACACAATGAATCAGCGGCCGGCTGCGGCAGCAACTGCGACAGCCAGAGAATCCAGGCCAGTTTCATATAACTCCTTGCTCCGTGTGGGACGCACCTGGCGGTTCCGGCAGCGCAGGCTGCTGGAGGCGGGGTACGACTTGGCGTCATGGGGAGGCGGCCATCGGGGCTGCCCCGTGGGCGGCCCCAAGAACACGATCGTGGATCGATCGGCGGGGTCCGCACCGGCTCACCGGAAACTGGCTGGTGAGCAGAAAGTCGGCGCAAGGTAGGGGGGGATTGCCGAACGCATCCTGAATCGTCCGGCTTGACATTCAGCTTGGGGGCCGGTGACGGAAATCACATTCCGGCCCCCATTCAGGTGTTCATCAGAGCGCGGCGGCGAGCCGGCTGCCCTGATCGATCGCACGTTTTGCATCGAGTTCGGCGGCCACATCTGCACCACCGATCAAGTGTGCGGTGATGCCCGCGGCCTGCAGTTCGGCCTGCAGCGCGCGCTGCGGTTCCTGGCCGGCACAGATCACCACGTGGTCGACCGGCAGCAGCTGTTCGCTGCCGTCCACGCGGATGCGCAGGCCCGCATCGTCCACGCCCAGGTACTCGACACCACCCAGCATGCGCACGCCCTTGGCCTTCAGCGTGGCGCGGTGGATCCAGCCGGTGGTCTTGCCCAGGCGTGCACCGGGCTTTCCGGCACTGCGCTGCAGCAGCCACAGCCTGCGCGGCGACGCCTCCACGGCCGGGCGGGCCAGTGCACCGCGGGCCTCGAAGGTGGCATCCACGCCCCATTCGGCCATCCAGCGTTGCGGGTCCAGCGATGGCGAGGGGCCGTCATGGGCAAGGAACTCGCCGACATCGAAGCCGATGCCACCGGCGCCGATGATGGCGGCGCTGGCACCCACCTCGACCCGGCCCAGCAGCACATCCAGGTAGTTGACCACCTTGGCGTGGTCGGCACCGGGGAAGTCGACCTTGCGCGGCAGGATGCCGGTGGCCAGTACGACCTCGTCGAAGCCGGCCAGGCTGGCCGCGTCGGCACGGGTGCCCAGGCGCAGCTGCACGCCTGTCTCGCCCAGCTTGTGGCGGAAGTAGCGCAGGGTCTCGTGGAACTCTTCCTTGCCGGGAATGCGCTTGGCCACGTTGAACTGGCCACCGATCTCCTCGCTGGCGTCGAACAGGGTGACCTGGTGGCCGCGTTCGGCAGCGACCGTAGCGCAGGCCAGGCCGGCCGGGCCGGCGCCGACCACGGCCACCCGCTTCGGTGCGGTGGTCGGGGTGTAGACCAGCTCGGTCTCGTGGGCGGCACGCGGGTTGACCAGGCAACTGGCCAGCTTGTTTTCGAACACGTGGTCCAGGCAGGCCTGGTTGCAGGCGATGCAGGTGTTGATGGCTTCGGCGCGGCCGGCGCGGGCCTTGTTCGGCCACTGCGGGTCGGCCAGCAGCGGACGGGCCAGCGACACCATGTCGGCACCGCCATCGGCGAGGATGCGTTCGGCGACCTCGGGCATGTTGATGCGGTTGGTCGCCACCAGCGGCAACGACACGTGCGGCTTGAGCTTGGCGGTGACCGCGGCGAATGCGCCACGCGGTACCGACGTGGCAATGGTCGGAATGCGCGCTTCATGCCAGCCGATGCCGGAATTGAGGATCGTCGCACCGGCGGCCTCGATGGCCTGGGCCTGCTGCACGATCTCTTCCCAGTTGCTGCCGTCTTCGACCAGGTCGACCAGCGACAGGCGGTAGATGATGATGAAATCCGGGCCGCAGGCCTCGCGGATGCGGCGCACGATCTCCACCGCGAAGCGCATGCGCTGTGCGGCATCACCGCCCCAGCGGTCATCGCGCTTGTTGGTGCGCGGGGCGATGAACTCGTTGATGAGGTAACCCTCCGAGCCCATCACTTCCACGCCGTCGTAGCCGGCTTCGCGGGCCAGCTTCGCGCTGCGTGCATAGTCGGCGATGTGCCGCTCGACGCCGCTGGCCGACAAGGCGCGCGGGGTGAACGGATTGATCGGCGCCTTCAGCTTCGACGGCGCTACCGACAGCGGGTGATAGGCGTAGCGCCCGGCATGCAGCAGCTGCAGGCAGATCTTCGCGCCGTGCTGGTGCGCGGCGGCGGTCAGCTGCCGGTGCGGGCGCACTTCCCAAGGCCAGGACAGCTTGCCGCCGAACGGCTTGAGCCAGCCGACCACGTTCGGCGCGAAACCACCAGTGACGATCAGGCCGACGCCACCTTCGGCGCGCTCTGCGAAGTAGGCGGCCAGGCGCGGGAAGTCGCGCGCGCGGTCCTCCAGGCCGGTGTGCATCGAGCCCATCAGCACCCGGTTGCGCAGCTGGGTGAAGCCCAGGTCCAGCGGGGCGAACAGGTGGGGGTAGGCGCTTTCGTTGGCTGGCGACATGTCGATACGCTTGCGTACGGAAGCGCGAAGGGTGCCGCGAAACGGCGCCCGGGGCAAGGGCTGCCTCGCTCGGTGGCGCCGGGCCATGCCCGGCCTACCGGTCAGCTCAGGGCGATTGCGGTTGCCGGCCAGCGGCCGGCACTACCGGTGTGCGGCCGATCCCGAACCAGCCAAGCGTGACCCCGCACAACGGTCCGATCAGCAACGCGAAGGCGAGCGTGCCGACGCCGACATTGCCGCCCAGCCACCACCCCAGCAGCAGCACGCTGCCTTCGATCAGGCTGCGCACCTTCCAGATTGGCCAGCCGGTGCGCGCGTGCAGTCCGGTCATCAGGCCATCGCGCGGGCCAGGGCCGAGCTTGGCGCCGATGTACAGGCCGGTGGCCAGCGCCACCAGCAGCATGCCGGCGCAGAACATCGCCACCTGCCAGCCGAGACCGACGGCCGGGGGCAGCAGCCACAGTCCGAACTGGGCCGAAGGGCCGATCAGCATCACGTTGAGCACGGTACCGACACCGGGCTTCTGCCGCAGCGGCCACCACAGCAGCAGTACCAGCGCGCCGATCACGTTGGTGGCCAGGCCGAACGACAACGGGGTCTGTGCAGCAATGCCCTGCGACAGCACATCCCACGGCGCGACACCGATGGCGGCGCGGACCATCAGCGAGGCGCCGAAGCCATAAAGGAACAGACCGATGATCAGTTGCAGCAGGCGCAGGGGCAGGGCGGTGGGCATGACGGGCTCGGGGGAGGGGGATCTGTTTCCACCCTATCCCCGAAACAGGCCGTTCAATAGATACAGATGCCGGCCAATCCACTGCGACAGGCTGTGGGTGGTGAATCAGTCGTCCCAGCCGGCCAGCGCCAGCTTGCCGATGGTGCGGCCGCCGGCCAGACGCTGATGCGCGGCATCCAGGTTGGCCGCATTGATCGGGCCCAGCACTTCGCTCAGCGTGCCGCGCAACTGGCCCGCGTCGATCATGCTGGCGGCGCGGTTGAGGATGCGGTGCTGCTCAATGCGGTCGGCGGTGGCAAAGCGCGCGCGGGCGAACATGAATTCCCAATGGATGCCGATGCACTTGGCCTTGTAGGGATCGCCGATGCGCAGCGGGCCGCGGGGTTCCACGATCAGGCCTACATGTCCCTGTGGTGCCAGCAGCTGGCCCAGTTCGTCCCAGTAGTGATCGGTGTCGGCCAGGTTGAGTGCCACCTGCACTTCGTCGACGCCAAGCGCCTGCAGCTGCGGCAACAGGGGCTGGCGATGGTCGATGACATGCTGGGCGCCCATCCGCCGGCACCAGTCGATCGAGGCTTCACGCGAGGCGGTGGCAATGACCTCAAACCCCGCGTGGTGGGCCAGCTGGATCGCCATCGAGCCGACGCCGCCGGCACCGCCGATCACCAGCAGGCGCTGGCCGGCGTGGCGGCGATCATCTAGCTGCAGGGGCATGCGCTGGAACAGCAGTTCCCAGGCAGTAAGGGTGGTCAGTGGCAGCGCGGCCGCTTCGGCGAAATCGAGGGTGGTCGGTTTGCGTGCCACCAGCCGCTCATCCACCAGCTGATACTGCGCATTGCAGCCAGGGCGGGTGACATCTCCTGCGTAGTAGACCTCGTCACCGGAGGCGAACAGGCTGGCCTCCTCGCCCATCGCTTCGACCACCCCTGCCGCGTCCCAGCCGAGAATGCGCGGGGTATCCAGCGACGCGGCCGGCGTGGCTGCGCGCAGCTTCCCGTCGACGGGATTGACGGAAAGTGCTTCGACACGGATCAGCAGGTCACGGCCACGCGGCGGCTGCGGCGGTGGCAACACCAGGTCGCGCAGGGCAGGGGCGGAGTCACGGCACAGGGCGACGGCTTTCATTGCAGCTCCAGCTCGGTTCCTGTCTGCATCATAAGGTTCCTCACCTCGATGGGCGCGCGCTGAACCGCTTTGGGATGACCCGCGCCAAATCTGACGCATCTGGCCGTTAAACCCTTCCAAACCCTTGTGGTGCGTGGGTCTTGCGGATTTTCATCATCCTGTATAGGGTTTCAACGTCGGACCGGTGGCCGGTCGTGCGCGGCGCTTCACATGTTACGGGACTGTTAACATGACCTTCACCCGCCTGAGCATAATGTTCGCGGCGGTGGCGTGCTGAATCGGCTGTCTGAACATCGACGCAGTAGTGCTGGCCCATGCCTCTACCGGTTTCATACCCCCGAAATAGGAGCTGTACTCAATGAACAAGAAGATCCTTACTGCCGCGCTGCTGGGCGGTCTGGCTTTCGCCCAGGCTGCGTCGGCGCAGGAGTTCGATGACCGCTGGTACCTGACCGGTTCGGCCGGCTTCAACTTCCAGGACAACGACCGCCTGACCAACGACGCTCCGTTCGTGACCCTGGGTCTGGGCAAGTTCATCAGCCCGAACTGGTCGCTGGATGGTGAGCTGAACTACCAGAACCCGAACTTCGACGCCAACCAGGATCAGAACTGGTCGCAGTACGGCGTGTCGTTCGATCTGCGTCGCCACTTCATCAAGGAAGGCCGCGGCTGGAACCCCTACATCGTGGGCGGCCTGGGCTACCAGAAGTCGGAAGAAGAGTACCCGGCTCTGGACACCAACGGTCCGCGTGAGCGCAAGGACGGCAACCTGGCTGCCAAGCTCGGCGTCGGCCTGCAGACCACCTTCGACAAGCGCGTTGCTGTCCGCGCCGAAGTGGCCTACCGCGCTGACTTCGACGACCAGAGCATCGCCGCGCGCGACGAAAGCTGGTTCGGCGACGTGCTGGCTTCGGTCGGCGTCGTGATCCCGCTGGGCCCGGCCCCGGTGGCTGCTGCTCCGGCTCCGGCTCCGGTTGCCCCGAGCTGCGCCGACCTGGATGACGACGGTGACGGCGTCAACAACTGCGACGACAAGTGCCCGAACTCGCAGCCGGGTCAGACCATCGGTCCGGACGGTTGCCCGGTGCCGGTCTCGATCGACCTGAAGGGCGTGAACTTCGACTTCGACAAGTCGAACCTGCGTCCGGACGCTGTGGCCATCCTGAGCGAAGCCACCGAGATCCTGAAGCGTTACCCGGATCTGCGCGTTGAAGTTGCCGGTCACACCGACTCGAAGGGTACCGACGCTTACAACCAGAAGCTGTCGGAGCGTCGTGCTACCGCGGTGTACAACTACCTGACCAAGAACGGCGTCGACGCTGGCCGTCTGGCCGGTCCGATCGGCTACGGCGAGAGCCGTCCGATTGCGCCGAACACCAACCCGGATGGTTCGGACAATCCGGAAGGTCGCGCCAAGAACCGTCGTACCGAGCTGAACGTCCAGAACTAAGTTCTGACGCTCTGCCAGTAAGACACAGCAGGACCCGGCTTCGGCCGGGTCTTGTTGTTTGTGCGGTCCGCAATGATGAATCAGCGCTGGAATGGTGACCGTTCGTCGGCAATTTGCTTATTAAACCAATGAGTTGCCGTATTCATTGAAAGTGGCGCTTGAAAGATGACGCGGCATTGCTAAACTCGCCGCGTCACTTCCTTTCGTGGATGCCCTCATGCTGCGCTCTGCATCGGCTGCCGTTCTGGCGCTGGCCCTGGTTCCTGCTGCTCACGCTGCGGTCGATTGCTCGGTCAACACCAGCGCTTCGCCGCTGCCGTTGCCGGCCACGGCCGTCGCCCCGGTGGCCGACGAGCTGTACATCCGCAGCAGCCAGCTGGGCATGTCCAGCGGCGTGCTGGGCAGCAGCTACGATCCGTCGCAGTCGCTGGACCAGGTGCTGCAGCGCTTGCGCATCGATGGCTGCCAGAACATCGCCAAGGCGATTCCGAGCGCGCCGGCGGTGAAGCCGAATGATCCGGCCGCGTACAAGCCGCAGACCGAGTTCGACAACACGCCGTGGCGCTTTGACATGAGCCAGAACGGCAAGCGCATGACCGCCGAAGAGTTCGACGCCTGGATGAAGGCGCGCGGCGTACGCGTGGTCAAGGCGCGTCCGGTTCCGGCAGCCACCCCGGCCGCAGCCGAAGTGCCGGCTGAGACCAAGCCGGTCGACAAGAAGTAAGCGCGGCGGGGAGCAGAGGCTTGCGCACGCGCCGCCCACCTGCCGCCCCCGCTGCCCGCTCCCACGCTGCGCGTGGGCGTGCGAATCCCCCTGCGGTTTCCGCTGGCGTGCGCCATGGCCTGGCGCGCGTGCTGTCCAAGGCGGGTGTGTGCTCGCGCAGCGAGGCCGCGCGCTGGATCGCTGATGGCCGCGTTCGTGTCGCCGGGCGCATCGTCCGTGATCCGGAATTCCCGATTGCCAGCCCGGCGCCACCGATCGAGGTCGACGGCCAGCCGATGGGCGCACCGCAACGTCTGTACCTGATGCTCAACAAACCGCGCGGGGTGGTCACCACCGTGCAGGATGAGCGTGGCCGCGACACCGTGTACCGCTGCTTCGATGGTGCCGGCCTGCCGTGGATCGCGCCGGTCGGTCGCCTGGACAAGGCCAGTGAAGGCCTGTTGCTGTTCAGCAATGATCCGCAGTGGGCTGCGCGCCTGACTGATCCGCAGACCGGCCCGCACAAGACCTACCACGTGCAGGTCGATCGCCTGCCCGACGAGGACACCCTGGCCGCGCTGCGCGCCGGTGTCGAAGACGAGGGCGAGTTCCTGCTTGCCCTGGCCGTGCGCGTGCTGCGCAGCGGTGACAAGACCGCCTGGCTGGAGGTGGTCCTCGACGAGGGCCGCAACCGCCATATCCGTCGCCTGCTGGCGGCCTTCGACCTGCAGGTGCTGCGCCTGGTCCGCGTTGCGATCGGAGAGCTCACGCTCGGCGATCTCGGCAAGGGCCAGTGGCGGGCGCTGGAGGTCAGCGACCAGCAGCGGCTGGGGGCCGCTGCACCGGGCTGAGTGATGCCCACGGCCGGCGCTTGCCGGCCACCGTTCCAGGCGTAGGGGGCGCCTGGTTGTCGAATGTCCAGAACGGAGCCTGTCATGTATCACCCGACCCTCAAGCAAACCCTGCGCTGCGCCAGCCTGTTGTTGCCGATCGTGCTGTTGACGGCCTGCGGCGGCCACAAGAAGACGGCCAAGGCCGATCGCCCCGCCGAAACCCCGGTGGTTGAAGTGAAGACCCCGGAGCTGGATGGCCGCGGCAGCTATCGCTTCATGATGAGCAACGGCGACCAGAAGATGACCGCCGACCAGTTCGATGCCTGGATGAAAGCCAATGGCATCCGCGTTGCCAAGGGCAACGGGCAGGACGCTGTGGCCAAGCCGGTGGTGGTCGCCAGCAAGGACGAGCCCAAGGACAAGAAGAAAAAGAAGAAGTAAGGCCTGGCAGGTGCCGACCTTGGTCGGCACGTCCTGATGGGTAGCGCCGGGCCGTGCCCGGTGAGCGCATGGCGCGGCTATCGGGAAACCGCCGGGCATGGCCCGGCGTTATCCGTGGGTGATCAGCCCTTGATCACGCCCAGCTCGACACCGATGCGGGTGAATGCATCGATCGCGCGGTCCAGGTGCTCGCGGCTGTGCGCGGCGCTGATCTGGGTGCGGATGCGGGCCTGGCCCTTGGGCACCACCGGGAAGAAGAAGCCGATTGCATAGATGCCTTCTTCCAGCAGCCGCTCGGCGAATTTCTGCGCCAGCGGTGCGTCGTACAGCATCACCGGGCTGATCGGATGCACGCCGGGCTTCACGTCGAAGCCGGCAGCGGTCATCTTCTCGCGGAAGTAGGTGGTGTTGGCGGCCAGGGTGCTGCGCAGGTCATCGGCCGCGGCCAGCATCTCGAACGCCTTGATGCCGGCGGCGACCACGTGCGGCGGCAGCGAGTTGGAGAACAGGTACGGGCGCGAGCGCTGGCGCAGCAGCTCGATCACTTCGGCGCTGGCGCAGGTGAAGCCACCCAGCGCGCCGCCCATGGCCTTGCCCAGGGTGCCGGTGATGATGTCGATCTTCTCCAGCACGCCCTTGACCTCGGCCGAGCCGCGGCCCGTCGCGCCGAGGAAGCCGGTGGCATGGCATTCGTCGATGTGGACCAGCGCGTTGTACTTCTTCGCCAGCGCGGTGATTTCGTCCAGCGGCGCGATGAAGCCGTCCATCGAGAACACGCCGTCGGTGGTGATCAGCTTGGTCTTGCAGCCGGCCGCATCGGCGGCCTGCAGCTGCGCTTCCAGATCGGCCATGTCGCAGTTGGCGTAGCGGAAGCGCTTGGCCTTGCACAGGCGCACGCCGTCGATGATCGAGGCATGGTTCAGTGCATCGGAAATGATCGCGTCGTTCTCGCCCAGCAGCGGTTCGAACAGGCCGCCGTTGGCGTCGAAGCAGGCCGCGTACAGGATGGTGTCCTGCTTGCCGAAGAAGTCGGCGATCTGCTTCTCCAGCTGCTTGTGCAGGTCCTGGGTGCCGCAGATGAAGCGCACCGATGCCATGCCGAAACCGTGGCTGTCCAGCGCGTCCTTCGCGGCCTGGATCAGGTCAGGATGGTCGGCCAGGCCGAGGTAGTTGTTGGCACAGAAGTTCAGCACCTTGCGGCCGTCTTCCAGGGTGATCTCGGCGGACTGCGGGCTGGTGATGATCCGCTCGGACTTGAACAGGCCCTGGGCGCGGATGGCGTCCAGTTCCTCAGCATAGTGGCGGGTCAGGGCGGAGGAGTCGGTCATGGCGTGGGCACGGCTCAGCACGGGGAAACCGCTGATTCTACCGGGCATCGACGGCTGCGGACCGGGCCGGATGGGGCACCGCCATGGCCGGCACATGTTGCATCGCAATAGCAAACGGGTTAAAAATTCGTGAACCGGGGCTGTCTGGCTCCGGTTGCTGCGCCCGCTGCAGATCCCCGCCTTCCACGCCACCGACCCCACCGGAGACGCTCATGAAGCACGCCCGTGCCTGCCTCGCCATTGCCGCCGCCCTGACCCTCGCGCCGTTCGCCGCCAGCGCCCAGGACAACGAATCTCCGTACAGCTGGAACGTCACCGCCGTCTCGGACTACCTGTTCCGTGGTGTGTCGCAGACCGATGAGGATCCGACCCTGCAGGCCGGCTTCACCTACACCAGCCCGGTTGGCCTGTATGCCGGTGTCTGGGGTTCGGGCGTGGACTTCGGTCCGGGCGATCCGAATACCGAGGTCGACTACCTTATCGGCTACGGCGTGGACGTGACCGAGCGCGTCAACTTCGACGTGCTGTTGAACCGTTACACCTACCTCAAGGCCAGCCACCAGAACTACAACGAGCTGATCACCACCACCACGCTGGACGACACCTACAAGCTGACGGTGGCCTACAGCAACGATGTGTGGAACAGCAGCACCGACGGCTGGTACTTCGGCCTGGGTGGCAGCTGGGGCCTGCCGAAGGACTTCACGCTCAACGCCAACGTCGGCCGCAGCACCTTCGAGGACGGTATCGCCAAGGACTACACCGACTGGAACGTCGGCGTCGCCCGCCAGTTCGGCCTGTTCAATGTCGGCCTGGGTTACTACGGCACCGATGGCAACGGCCGCGACAACTCCGGCAAGCTGGCCCACAGCCGGGTGATGCTGAGCGTGGCCGTAGGCAAGTAACGCCGCAGGCGTTACGGTAGTGCCTGGCTTGCCTGGCACGCTTCACGAAAAAGGCGCCCAATGGGCGCCTTTTTCGATTCCGCAGCGTTCTTGATCCCATCTGGGGGAGAGCCCCCTTGTTGTTCAAGGGGGCGCGCCGACGGCGCGGGGATAAGGAAACCTGCGGGGGAATTGACCCGAAGGGTCAATTCCAGCTGAGGACCACCTTGCCGGCCTTGCCTTCTTCCATCAGGTCGAAGCCCTTCTGGAAGTCGTCGATCGGCAGCTGGTGGGTCATCACCTTGCCGAGCGGGAAGCCGGACAGCACCAGCTGGGTCATCTTGTACCAGGTCTCGTACATCTTGCGGCCGTAGATGCCCTGCACGGTCAGGCCCTTGAAGATGATCTTGTCCCAGTCGCAGCCGGCGCCCTTGGGCATGATGCCGAGCATGGCGATCTTGCCGCCGTGGTACATGCAGTCGAGCATGTCGTTGAACGCGCGCGGGTTGCCGCTCATTTCCAGGCCCACGTCGAAGCCCTCCATGTGCAGTTCCTTCATCACGTCCTTCAGCGACGTGTTGGCGACGTTGACCACGCGGGTGGCGCCCATGTCGGCGGCCAGCTTCAGGCGGAAGTCGTTGACGTCGGTCACCACCACGTTGCGTGCACCGATGTGCTTGCAGATGCCCGCCGCGATGATGCCGATCGGGCCGGCGCCGGTGATCAGCACGTCTTCGCCGATGACGTTGAATTCCAGCGCGCAGTGCGCGGCATTGCCGTACGGGTCGAAGAAGGCGGCCAGCTCGGAGGGGATCTGGTCGGGGATCGGCCACAGGTTGCTGGCCGGCATCACCATGTATTCGGCGAACGCACCGTTGACGTTGACGCCGATGCCGACGGTGTTCGGGCACAGGTGCGGACGACCGCCGCGGCAGTTGCGGCAGTGGCCGCAGACGATGTGGCCTTCGGCCGACACGCGCTGGCCGATCTCGTAGCCGGTTACGCCCGGGCCGATCTCTGCGATGCGGCCGACGAACTCATGGCCGATGGTCAGGCCCGGCTTGATCGTGCGCTGGCTCCATTCGTCCCACAGGTAGATATGCAGGTCGGTGCCGCAGATCGCGGTCTTTTCCAGCTTGATCAGGACCTGGTTGGGGCCCGGAGTCGGCACCGGAACCTCTTCCATCCAGATGCCCTTGGCCGCTTCGCGCTTGACCAGGGCCTTCATCGTTTGCTGCGCCATCGGGGTGGAACTCATCAGGGGGAAAGCGCGGATTATAGGGCGCCACGCGGAATTCCCATGCTGCGCTGCGGGCGCAGCGGTGGAACGAAAGCTGTGCGCAGGCGGGCGTTTCGAACAGCGCCACTGCGTTCGCCGGGCATGGCCCGGCGCTACCGGCAGATCGTGCGGGTGGCGCCGGGCCATGCCCGGCGGGCCGGGGGCCATGACTTCCGGGGTTCGGGCCGGGGCAGGGCGGCGGGCTACAATCGAGGGTTCCACTACCAGGGGCCGCTCCATGCGCTCGAACCTGCTTGCATTCTCCGTCGTCGCCAGCCTTGGGCTGGTCCAGGTCGCCCATGCCGCTGAAGGCATGTGGGTGCCGCAGCAGCTGCCGGAAATCGCCGGCCCGCTGCAGAAGGCCGGCCTCAAGCTGTCCCCGGAACAGCTGGCCAACCTGACCGGCGACCCGATGGGCGCGGTGGTCGCGCTGGGCGGCTGCACCGCCAGCTTCGTCTCCCCGCAGGGCCTGGTGGTCACCAACCACCACTGTGCCTATGGTGCGATCCAGCTGAACTCGACCGCACAGAAGAACCTGATCAAGGACGGCTTCAACGCGCCCAAGCTCAGCGATGAACTGAGTGCCGGCCCGAACGCCCGCGTGTTCGTGCTCGACCAGATCACCGACGTCACCGCCCAGGCCAAGGCGGCCATCGCTGGCGCCGGCAAGGACCCGCTGGCCCGCAGCCGTGCGCTGGACGCTTTCGACAAGGCCCAGGTCGCCGCGTGTGAAGCCGATGCCGGCTTCCGCTGCCGCCTGTACTCGTTCTCCGGCGGCAACACCTACCGCCTGTTCCGCAACCTGGAAATCAAGGACGTGCGCCTGGTCTATGCACCTCCGGGCAGCGTCGGCAAGTTCGGCGGTGACGTCGACAACTGGATGTGGCCGCGCCACACCGGTGATTTCTCGTTCTACCGTGCCTACGTCGGCAAGGATGGCAAGCCGGCCGCGTTCTCGGCCGACAACGTGCCCTACCAGCCCAAGCACTTCCTGAAGTTCGCCGATACGCCGCTGGGCGCCGACGACTTCGTGATGGTGGCCGGCTACCCGGGCCGCACCAACCGCTACGCGCTGGCCGGCGAGTTCAACGAGACCGCCAGCTTCACCTACCCGACCATCGCCCGCCACTACAACGCGGTGCTGAAGATGATCGCCGACGCCGGCAAGGCCGACGCCGACGTCAAGGTGAAGTACGCCGCCACCGCAGCCAGCATGAACAACGTGGCCAAGAACTACCTGGGCCAGCTGGAAGGCTTCAAGCGCATCGATGCCGCCGGCCAGAAGCAGGCCGAAGAAGCGGCGGTGCTGGCCTGGCTGAAGAAGCAGGGCGCTGCCGGCAAGCCGGCACTGGCTGCGCACGCGCAGCTGCTGCAGCACCTGGATACCAGCAAGTCGACGCGCGAGCGCGACCTGTTCGTCGGCCAGTTCAACAACACCTCTGCAGTGGGCGCGGCGATCACCCTGTACCGCCTGTCGATCGAGCGCAGCAAGCCCGATGCCGAGCGCGAAGCGGGTTACCAGGACCGCGACCTGACCACCATCGAGGGCAGCCTGAAGCAGATGGATCGCCGCTACGTGGCGAAGATGGACCAGCAGCTGCAGACCTACTGGCTGGACCAGTACGTGGCCCTGCCGGCCGCCCAGCGCGACAACGAGGTGCTGAACACGTGGTTGGCCGGCAGCGATGCCACTGCGGTGAAGTCGCTGGTGACCAAGCTGGGCGGCACCGGACTGGGCAGCCTGGACCACCGCCTGAAGTGGTTCAAGGCCGATCGCGCTGCGTTTGAAGCCAGCAATGATCCGGCCATCCAGTACGCGGTGGCCGTCATGCCGGCGCTGCTGAAGCAGGAAGAGCAGAAGAAGATCCGCGAGGGCGAATCGCTGACCGCTCGTCCGCTGTACCTGCAGGCCGTGGCCGACTACAAGAAGAGCCAGGGCGAGTTCGTCTATCCCGATGCCAACCTGTCGCTGCGCATCACCTTCGGCAACGTGATGGGCTATGGCAAGGACGGCGTGAAGTACACCCCGTTCACCACCCTGGAAGGTGTGGCGGCGAAGGAAACCGGTGAGGATCCGTTCGACTCGCCGAAGGCCCTGCTCGATGCGGTCAAGGCCAAGCGTTACGGCGGTCTGGAAGACAAGCGGATCGGTTCGGTACCGGTGAACTTCCTGTCCAACCTGGACATCACCGGCGGCAACTCCGGTTCGCCGGTGCTCGATGCCAACGGCAAGCTGGTCGGCCTGGCCTTCGACGGCAACTGGGAATCGGTCAGTTCCAACTGGGTGTTCGACCCGGTGATGACCCGCATGATCGCCGTCGACAGCCGCTATATGCAGTGGATCATGCAGGAAGTGGCGCCGGCGCCGCAGCTGCTGAAGGAACTGAACCTGGCGAAATAAACCGGTTGCGGTAGTGCCGGCCGCTGGCCGGCAACCTCGACCAGATAGCCGGAGTTTCTGAAACCCCGCGACGTCTGTCGCGGGGTTTTTTCATGCCCCGACCGGCCGGGTCCGCCGAACAGGTATCATCCCTGTTCCGCGCACTTCACAGGATGTGAACAATGCGCCGGAACTCCTCCCCCAAGGACCCCTTGTTCGCATGCGCATCCTGCTTGCCCGTCACGGCGAAACGCCGTGGAACGCCGAAGGCCGCTACCAGGGCCAGATCGACATCCCGCTTTCGCCCATCGGTGAGGCCCAGGCCCAGGCGCTTGGCGCCCGCCTGGCTTCGGTGGACATCACCCGCGCGGTGGCCTCGCCGCTGTCACGCGCCCAACGCACCGCGCAACTGGCCCTGGGTGCTGCACGCGCCGACATGCTGCTGACCGAGCCGGAGCTGCAGGAAATCGCCCACGGTGAGTGGGAAGGCCTGCTGGCCAGCGAAATCAACGAAAAAGACCCGTCGCGCCTGCAGGCGTGGCGCAATGAACCGGACACCGTGCTGATGCCCGGTGGCGAATCGCTGCGCCTGGTGCTGGAGCGCAGCTGGCGCGGCCTGGCCCGCGCCGCCGAAGGCCTTGGCGAACACGACACCCTGCTGGTGGTCGCCCACGATGCAGTCAACCGGGTGATCCTGTGCAAGGTGCTGGGCCTGCCGTTGTCGCGGCTGTGGACCTTCCGCCAGGCACCGACCACGCTCAACCTGCTTGAAGGCGCCGACCTGGACAGCCTGGAAGTGGTGCGCCTGAACGACTGCGCCCACCACACGCCGTTCTTCGGTGAAGCCAAGCACCGCGCACTCTGAATCTTCTGCCCTGAACCACCTGCACCTGTTGGAAGCCTTGCCGTGAAGAACACCCCGACCACTCTGGCCGAATGGCTGGACTACATTGAACGCCAGCATCCAGCCAGCATCGACATGGGACTGGAGCGCGTGCGCACCGTGGCCACCGCGATGGGCCTGGGCACGCCGGCCAGGCACACCATCGTGGTCGGTGGTACCAACGGCAAGGGTTCCACCGTCGCCTTCATCGAGGCCATCGCGCGTGCTGCGGGCTGGAAGGTCGGCGCGTACACCTCGCCGCACCTGCTGCGCTACAACGAGCGCGTGCGCATCGATGGCCAGGATGTCGATGACGCCGCACTGGTGGCCGCGTTCAACACGGTCGAGGCAGCGCGCGGTGATGTGACGCTGACCTACTTCGAGTACGGAACGCTGGCCGCGCTGCAGTTGTTCGCCGATGCCGATCTTGATCTGGCCGTGCTGGAAGTGGGCCTCGGTGGCCGCCTGGATGCGGTCAACATCGTCGACGCCGACGTGGCGGTGATCACCACCGTGGACATCGATCACGCCGAATGGCTGGGCGAGGACCGCGAGGCCATCGGTGCCGAGAAGGCCGGCATCATCCGCGGCTGGAAGCCGGTGATCCTGGGCGAGACCGATCCGCCGTCGAGCGTGCTGGCGCGCGCCTACCTGGTGGGTGCCAATGCGATCCGCGGCGGCAGCGACTATTTCTACGAACCGATCGACGCGCAGCGTTGGCGCTGGCGCGATGTCGGCACCCGCCTGGAGCTGCCGACGCCGACGCTGGCCGGGCCGATCCAGCTGGCCAACGCCGGTGCGGCGATCGCGGCGCTGCGCGCGCTGGACAGGCCGGTGCCGCGCGCGGCATGGGCCGCAGGCGTGGCAGCGGCGCGCATCGCCGGGCGCCTGCAGGCGTTCGAGCGCGATGGCGTGCAGGTTCGCGTCGATGTCGGCCACAACCCGCAGGCAGCCGGCCAGCTGGCGCGCGCGCTGAAGGCCGAGGCATCCCCCGGGCGCACCCTGGCGGTATACGCCGCGCTGCAGGACAAGGACGCCGTGGGCGTGGTGCAGGCCCTGCAGGAGGTGGTGAGCGACTGGACCCTGGCCGGGCTGGATGGCGCGCGTGGGCAGAGTGCGGCGGAACTGCAGGCACGGCTGGCAGATACCGCGGCAGCCACTGCGGCGCTGGCCGGCACGGTCGAACAGGCGATGGCGCAGGTGCTGGCCCGCGCCGAGCGCGGCGACCGGGTGCTGGTATTCGGTTCCTTCCATACCGCCGCCGCTGCGCTGCAATGGCTGCAGGTCCACGCCTGACCGCCGTTCAGCCATTACCGACGCCGTGCGGTCGCGCACCCGTATAATCGACCGCAACGTCCAGCCTGCCGCCTGCCCTACGTGGATACGCCCCTGAAACAGCGTCTGATTGGTGCCATCGTCCTGGTGGCCTTGGCCGTCATTTTCCTGCCGATGCTCGTCAAGGGCCCGGCCCCGGACAGCGGTGTCGCTTCTGTGCCGATCGCCGCGCCCGATGCGCCGGCCGATGGCCAGTTTGAAACCCGTGAACTGCCGCTGGTCGCACCGGCCGGTGGCGCCACCGGGTTGCAGAGTGGCCAGGCCCGTCCCGTCGAGGAGGCTGCCGCCCCGGCAACACCGCCGACCGTGGACACTTCGCCAGCCGTCGCCGCCGGTAACTACGCGGTGACGTTCGGCGCCTATGGCAGCCAGGCCGACGCCGATGCGGTGATCGCCTACCTCAAGCGTTCGCAGCTTCCGGGCTTCATCGAGACCGCATCGATCAACGGCCGCCCGGCCTGGCGCGTTCGCGTTGGGCCGTATGCCGACCGTGCCCAGGCCGAAGCGGCCCGGCTGCAGGCGGTGAAGGTGCGTGCCGACGTGAAGGCAGAAGTCATCACGCTCGATGCGAAACCCTCCACCAGCGCACCGGTGGCAAGCACGCCGACGCCCGCGCCGAGCGCCAGTACTCCCGTCGCGGCGGCCACGCCGTCGGCGACCGGCAACCCGGTGCGCAGTGAAAGCCTGCCGCCGAGTACGCCGACCGCAGCAGCAGCGCCGCCGGCCGCCAAGCCGGAGCCGGTCAAGCCGGTGGCCAAGCCGGAACCGAAGCCCGAGCCCAAGCCGGAAGCGACCGCCAGCAAGCCGGCCACGCCGCCGACCACGCCGGCCGCACCGGCCGCCAGCGGAGTGGGTTTTGCCGTACAGCTCGGCGCATTCGGCCAGGCCAACGATGCCAACGCCCTGCGCGACAAGGTCCGCGCGGCAGGCTTCAGCGCCTTCGTCGAGCAGGTGCGTACCGAAAAGGGCAGCCTGCACCGTGTCCGTGTCGGACCGGTCGCCAACCGCGCCGATGCTGAACAGTTGAAGGCGCAGGTCGCCGCCAAGGTCGGCGTGGCCGGCATGGTGCGACCGCACCCATGACCTGTACGCAGCCCCGTTGCCAGCGCCGCCGAAGGAGCGGGGCGCCATGATCGACGTGGTGCTGCTGATCGTGATCGCCGCCTCCACCCTGCTTGGGTTGCTGCGCGGCTTCGTGGGCATCGTCATCGGCACCGTATCGTGGCTGGTGGCCGCCTGGGCGGCCTTTGCCTTCGGCAATGACGCCGCACGCTGGTGGGCCGCACCGGCTGCGCCCGGCGGCGAGCATTTCATCGGCGGCTACCTCAGCGTCGGCATCGGCGTGATGGTCGTGGTCGCCGTGATCGGCATGGTCATCAAGGCCATCGTCCACCGCAACATGCTGGGCAGCCTGGACCGCCTGCTGGGCGGGGTCCTCGGTGCCGTGCGTGGCGGGCTGATCGCGGCCGTGCTGCTGTTGCTGGCCGGCTTCACTCCGCTTACCGCCGAACCCTCCTGGCGCGGCTCGGCGCTGCGCCCGGTGCTGAACCCGGCCGTGGCCTGGATGAACAGCAAGCTGCCGCAGTGGCAGGTGCCGGGCACCGACCTGCTGCCCAAGGCCTTGCCGATGGACGCGCTGTCCCCATCTGCGTTGATGGAGCTGGGCAAGAGCGCCGGCGCCGGAGTGGGCAAGCCGGGGGCGACAGGCGATAATGGCGTACTCGGTCAGATAGTGGCGGGCAGCGGATGGCTGCGGCCTGCGAAGGCGGAACAGGGCGAGGCATACGATCCGGCCGAAGTGCGCCCGGACGCCCCAGCACTACCGGGCAGCATCGAGCCGGACGACCCGGCCAATGTCGACCGCAGACGCGGCGACAACTCTGGCCAGGCACGGCCACCTTCCTTGTAACTGGGCACAGCCCAGCGGAGACCTCGCATCATGTGTGGCATCGTCGGAATCGTCGGCAACCAGAACGTCGCCGGGCAGTTGTATGACGGCTTGACCGTCCTCCAGCATCGCGGCCAGGACGCGGCGGGCATCGCCACCGTCAACGGCAGCCGCCTGCGGGTGCAGAAGGCCACCGGCCTGGTCCGCGATGTCTTCGATGCACGCACCATGTCCACCCTGGAAGGCAGCGTCGGCATCGCCCATGTGCGCTATCCGACCGCCGGTTCGGAAGGCATGGACGAGGCACAGCCGTTCTACGTCAATTCGCCGTACGGCATCGCGCTGGCCCACAACGGCAACCTGATCAACACCGAGGACCTGCGCCAGCAGGTGTTCGAGCAGGACCGCCGCAACGTCAATACCGATTCGGACAGCGAAGTGCTGTTGAACGTGTTCGCCTACGAACTGGAACAGCAGCGCCAGCTCAGCCCGGAAGCCGCCATCCGCGCGGTTGCCGGCGTGCACCGCCGTTGCAAGGGCGGCTATGCGGTGGTCAGCGTGGTGCTGGGCCTGGGCCTGGTCGCTTTCCGCGATCCGCATGGCATCCGCCCGCTGGTGCTGGGCAAGCGCAGCCATGCCGAGGGTGACGAATACATTGTTGCCTCCGAGTCGGCCGCGCTGGACGTGCTGGGCTTCCAGCGCGTGCGCGACGTGCAGCCGGGCGAAGCACTGGTGATCACCGCGCGCGGCGAGTTGTTCTCGGAAATCTGCGCCGAGCCGGCCGAACACACCCCGTGCATCTTCGAGTACGTGTATTTCGCACGCCCCGATTCGATGATCGACAACGTGTCGGTGCACAAGGCGCGCATGCGCATGGGCATCAAGCTGGGCGAGAAGATCCTGCGCCTGCGCCCGGACCACGACATCGACACCATCATCCCGATCCCGGATACCTCGCGCGATGCCGCGCTGGAGATCTCCAACGTGCTCGGGGTGAAGTACCGCGAAGGCTTCATCAAGAACCGTTACATCGGCCGCACGTTCATCATGCCGGGCCAGGGCGAACGGGTGAAGTCGGTGCGCCGCAAGCTCAACCCGATCCACCTGGAATTCCGCAACCGCGTGGTGCTGCTGGTGGACGACTCGATCGTGCGCGGCACCACCAGCCAGCAGATCGTGCAGATGGCGCGTGACGCCGGCGCACGCAAGGTCTACCTGGCCAGCGCCGCGCCGCCGGTGCGTTACCCCAACATCTACGGCATCGACATGCCGGCCGCTGAAGAGCTGGTCGCGCACAACCGCAGCATCGAGGAAATCGAAGCGCACCTGGGCTGCGACTGGCTGATCTACCAGGACATCGAAGACATGGAAGCGGCGGTGAGCGAGGGCAATCCGGCGCTGCGCAACTTCGATTCCTCGTGCTTCAACGGCCATTACCCGACGGGCATCGAGCCGGGCTACTTCGAACGCATCCAGCAGCTGCGTTCGGACGACGCCAAGCACAAGCGCCGCGCCTGAGGTCCATGCGGTGATCGACGTGCCTGACGTCGGCGGCAATCTGCTGCGCGCCGCGCAGCAGTGCCTGGCCGAAGCCGATCCGCTGCGCAAGGTCGCGCTGACCCAGGCCTACGCTGCCGCGTTCCGCGCCGGCCGCTTGAACGTACCGGCCGATGCTCCGCCGGCCGATCCGATCCGCATGCCGGGCCGGCCGGCGCAGCTGGTGATGGTGCATCCGCGTGAAGTGCCCCGGCGCGGCCTGGGCGGGGTGGAAGGGCGTGCGGCGTTCATCCATGCCATCGCCCATATCGAGCTCAATGCGATCGACCTGGCCTGGGACGCGGTGTACCGCTTCCGCGGTCTTCCGGCTGCGTTCCATGCCGACTGGGTGAGCTGCGCCGACGACGAATCGCGCCACTTCATGCTGCTGCGCGAGCGCCTGCTGGCACATGGCCATGAGTACGCCGATTTCCCGGCGCACAACGGCCTGTGGGAAATGTGCGAGAAGACCGCGCACGACGGCCTGGCGCGCATGGCGCTGGTGCCGCGCGTGCTGGAAGCGCGCGGGCTGGACGTGACCCCGGGCATGATCGACAAGCTGCGCAACGTCGGCGATGGCGAAACCGCCGACGTGCTGGAGGTGATCCTGCGCGAGGAGGTTGCACATGTTGCCGCCGGATCGCGCTGGTTCCGCTGGTACTGCGAGCGCGCCGGCGTCGAGCCACGAGCGCGTTTCAAGGAACTGCTGGTCGAGTATGCCGGTGGCTACCTGCACGGGCCGTTCAACATCGAGGCACGCCTGCTGGCCGGGTTCGATGCGGATGAGCTCGCCAACCTGGTCGAACAGGCGGGTTGAAGGAAAAGGGGACGGAGGGAATCAAGTCGTTTGTGCCACAAACGGCTTGATTCCCTCCGTCCCCTTTTTGGTTCTCATGCGTTCGGCAACACCAGGCGTCTGCCATCCACCGTCGGCCGGTTGATGTAGAACAGCCCCGGCCCGGGGCGATACGGCAGCTCGCTGACACCGGCGTCGGCGGTGTAGGTCAGGGCGGTATCGCCCAGCGCATCGAAATTCCAGTGTGCGGACTGCATCAGGTAACGGCGGCGCAGCAACGCTTCCTGCGTCGGGGTCAACGGCTGGCCGGCAATCAGGCGGCGCGCGATCGGCTGCAGCGCGCTGGGCAGTTCCCAACCCGCCACCTTGGCCGCGTCGGTAGTCCAGGTCACGCCGGCATCGTTGGCGTGCTGCTGCATCACCTGCAGCGCAACCAGCTGGTAGCGCCAATCGATGCGCCGGTGCAGCACCACCGCAGCGGTGACGTACAGCACCGGCGACATCAGCACGCTGCGGCTGCCCGCGCGTCGCTGCTGCTGCCACTGGTGCCAGACATCGACCCACACTTCCTTCGGGTTCAACCCCAGCTGCTGCCGCCAGCGTTCGGCGTCGGCCTGTGCTTCAGCGTACGCGGTGGTCGCCTGCAGCAGTGCCAGGGGCGGTGTCTGGTAGTCCTCCACGCCAGGCCGGCGCAGTTGCTGCCGCCGCGGCCGGCTGAGCAGCTTGGGCCCTTCTTCCACCTGGTCGTAGCCACCACCGATGTTGGCGTGCACGCCGGGCAGTGCGATTTCGCGATGGGCCGGTGCCACCGTGGTCAGCGCATAGTGCTGGCGATGCTCGTCGCGCGCACTGAGCTGCAGCACGGCCTCGGCGATGCCTGCGGGCAGGGCGATGCGGGGGTGTTCGTCGGCGCGGCCGCCGTTGACGGCGACCACCGTGTCGAACAGGCCGATGAAGCGCAATATCGGCCGCGGCAGGGCGAAATCGGCGCTGCATGAAAACCCCGCCTGCTGCAGCAGCTGCCGCCAGCGCGCGCCGTCCCATCCGCGCAGATGGTTGGCCACATCACGCGCGGAGGCCGCGCCGCGCGAGTAGCCGAACAGATCCAGCTGCACGCTGTGCAGGGGCGCGCGCCACTGCACAGCAAGAGCCGACAGTGCCGCCGGCAGCAGCACCTGCAACGCACGCTGCACCTTCGCCTGCACGCCACTGGCGCCGATACCGAAGGCCAGGCCGATCAGGTCGTCCTCGGCATCATCGCGGGTGCCGACGCCTTCCACGTAGATCGCCAGCGAAGGTGTACTGCCGGGCGTGCGCCGGCTGTCCGGATACAACTGATGCAGGCGCGCGATGTTGGTGGCGCCGTTGTCGTAGCTGCTGGTCAAACGACTCTGGTAGGTCGAATCATCATCGGCGCGGAGCAGGGCGGGGCGCGGTCGCGGCACCTGCCGGTGGCCCTGCGCCAGGTTGTGTGCGTTGTTGCGGGTGCCATCGAAGAACAGGCCGATCCGCAGCAGGCCCGGATCAGCCGTCGTGTCACCGTTGTGCTGCGCTGGCGCCATGTGCATCCCCTGTCGTGGCCACGTCACGGTAGCGCGAAAGCCGTGTGTTGGCGAAGTGTACTGGCGCTGTTGACCTGACTGAACGCAGATGCGGTCGATCACAGATCGCGATTTCCATTCCTCTCGTCTATTGAATTCACACGCCCTGCGCAGGCCTGATGGCCGGACCCGGCACCCCGGGTCGTGCTGCATCAACGCTGTCCACTTCACTTCAAGGAGCGACAAGATGATGTCCAGATCGATAGGTAAAGCGACAGGTGGTCTGTTGTTGGGATTGTCGGTAGCGGCGGCCGCCCATGCGGCGCCGCTGTTCGAGCCGGTCACCGTGCTCAGCCGTGCATCGGCCACCAGCGAGCCGGCACTGGGGCGATTGCTGGCCACCCCGTCCACCGCCGCCGTACAGGAAGTGCGTGTCGATGCTGCCGCCACCGCGCAGCCGCAGCTGGAATTCGAGCTGCTCGGGCAGAAGGTGCAGGCCGTTCGCAGCAAGGTCGAGGCGCTGCCCGAGGGTGGCAGCATCTGGTACGGCCAGTTGCGCGCGCCGTCCGATCGCCTGCAGGCGGCCACGTCCAATGGCCAGGACGATCCGGGCAATTCGCTGATCCTGGTGCGCTCGGGCAATACCCTCACCGGCTCGATCCGCAAGGACGGCAAACTCTATCGTCTGCGTCCGCTGGGCAATCGCCACGTGCTGGTCGAGGTGGATGAATCGCGGATGCCGGCCGATCATCCGGCCGACTACAACCAGTTGCCGAAGATCGCCATGCCTGCCAATGATCGCCTCGGCACTGCGCAGGCCTCCTCAGGCAGCCCGGCGACCATCCGCGTGCTGGTGGTGGCAACCAATGCTGCAGTGACCGCCTACGGTGGCAACATGCAGTCGCTGGTGCAGTTGGCGGTTGCCGAATCCAACCAGGGTTACACCAACAGCAACGTAGGCCTCACCCTGCAGCTGGCCGGTTATGAAACCACCAACTACACCGAGTCCGGCAATTTCACCACCGACCTGTCGCGCTTCCGTGGCACCAGCGACGGCTACATGGACAGCATCCACACCAGCCGCAACAACACCGCCGCCGACGTCGGCGTACTGCTGATCAACAACACCAGTTACTGCGGACTGGCGTCGGGCATCGGTTCCACCGCATCGACCGCGTTTGCTGCGGTGTACTGGGATTGCGCCACCGGCTACTACTCGTTCGCCCATGAAATCGGCCACCTGCAGAGCGCACGGCACGACATCGCCAGTGATCCGAGCACGTCGCCGTATGCCTATGGCCATGGCTATCGTTATGAGCCGGCCAGCGGATCGCGCTGGCGCACGATCATGGCCTATGACTGCTCGGCCGGCTGCCCGCGGCTGAACTACTGGTCCAATCCGAACATCAGCTACAACGGCGTGCCGATGGGCATCGCCAGCAGTGCCGACAACCAGCGCGTGCTGGTCAATACCAAGGCCACCATCGCGGCCTTCCGCTGAGTCCAAGCGCCGACCAGGGTCGGCGTCTACCAGGGCGCGTGCACCTGCTCTGGTAGATGCCAACCTTGGTTGGCATCCTGCGATCCATCATGCGCGGCTGAGCGTATCCAGGGTCCAGCCGTTGGCATCCACGCGCAGCACCGAACCCTGTTCGTACCAGTCGCCCAGCACGATGCGGGTGCAGCTGCGTCCGCCGGCCTGCAGGGTGTGGATCGCCGGGCGATGGGTGTGGCCATGGATCATCGTGTCCACGCCGTGGCGCACGTAAGTGGCTTCCACTTCGGTCGGGGCCACGTCGGTGACTGTTTCGAACTGCGCACGGTCGCCCTGCTTCATTTCCGACTGGCGCGCCTGGCTGGCATCACGCGCCTTCTGCGCGAAGGCGATACGCGCTTCCAGCGGCTGCGACAGGAACTGCGCCTGGAAGACCGGGTCGCGGGTCTGGGCACGGAACTGCTGGTAGGGGATGTCATCGGTGCACAGCAGGTCACCGTGCTGCAGCAGCACCGGGCGGCCGTACAGCTCGATCATGCACGGGTCCGGCAGGATGCGCAGGCCGGCGCGGCGGGCATAGTCTTCGCCCAGCAGGAAGTCACGGTTGCCGCGGATGAAGAAGACCGGCACGCCGCTGTCGGACAGTACCTTCAGCGCATCGGCCACCGCGTCGGCTGCGGCCGAGGGGGTGTCATCGCCGATCCAGGCTTCGAACAGATCGCCGAGGATGTACAGCGCATCGGCGCCAGGCGCTTCCTCGCGCAGGAAGCGCAGGAACAGGTCGGTGATGGCCGGACGGCTGGGGTCCAGATGCAGATCGGAGATGAACAGCGTGGTCATGCGGACATTCTAGGGCATCACACCGGCAACGGCAGCCAGGCCAGGCTGGCCGAGGCCAGCAGTGCAGCGATGCCGGTGGCAGCCAGAACGTCGCTTGGGTAGTGCAGGCCCAGCACTACGCGCGACAGGCCCACGCCGAGGGTGAACGGCACCAGCAGCGGCGCCAGCCAAGGGTAGTAGGCCAGCGCGACGATGGTGAACGACACCGCGTGCAGGGTATGGCCGGACGGGAAACTGAACTCATCCAGCGGCGCCACCCAGGCACGGATACGCAGGTCGGCCGCGTACGGCCGTGGCCGCCGGGTCCAGCGTTTCAGGCCCTTGTACAGCAGCAGCGCGGCCAGGCCGGTGGCGGCCATGTGCACTGATGCGCGCAGGCCGTCGAAGCCATCGATGAGCACCAGCGCGCCCATCAGCACATACCAGAACACGCCATCGCCGAGCCGGCTGATGATCGAAAAGACGCGCCGCACGCGGCGACGTCGGCAGTAGTGGTTGGCGCGGCGGCACAACCGGGCTTCGCGACCGGCCAGCAGCTCAAGCGGCGTGGTGCGCATGTCCGCTCCTCCGCGCGCTGGCCAGTTCCGCCAGCAGGCTTTCGAACTCCGCCACCACCTGCTGCGGGTGCAGCCGCTTCATCGCCCGTGCCGCGTTGCCACCCAACCCGCGGCGCTGGACATCATCGGCAGCCAGTTGCACCGCTGCCTGCACGAACTGCTCGTCGTCATCCACTGCGGCACCGTTCTCGCCGTTGCGCAGGTACTCGCGGGCCGCGCCGTAGTCGAAAGCGACCGTGGCCAGGCCGCTTGCCATGCTTTCCAGGGTCACGTTGCCGAAGGTCTCGCTGCGGCTGGGGAACAGGAACAGATCGCCACTGGCGAAGTGTCGGGCCAGGGCATCGCCGCGCTGGATGCCGCAGAAGATGAAATCGGGATTCTCATGCGCCAGTTTCTCGCGCGCCGGGCCATCGCCGACCCAGATGAAACGCGCTTTCGGGCGCACCTGCTGCAGCTTGCGGAAGGCCTTCACCGCCAAGCCGAGGTTCTTTTCGGCGGCGATGCGGCCAACGTAGATCGCCGCCAGGCCCGTGCCATCGATACCCCATTCCTCGCGCAATGCCGGGTCGCGGCGTGACGGGTCGAACTGCTGGCTGTCGACCGCACGGGCGAGCAGGCGCACGCGCTCGAAGCCCTGGTCGCTCAGGAATTCCTGCAGTTCGCGGGTGGGCACCAGGGTCGCGTCGGCCTGGTTGTGGAAACGGCGCATCCAGCGCATTGCCGCCGACTGCAGCCACGCCACGCCATAGTCGGGCAGGTATTCGTCGAAGCGGGTGTGGAATCCGGTAGCCACCGGAATGCCGAGGCGGCGCGCGGTGCGTAGTGCCGACCAGCCCAGCGGACCTTCGGTCGCCACGTAGACCGCATCGGGGCGCTGCTGTCGCCAGTGCCGGCCCAGCCGGATCGGTGCCGGCAGGCCGAAGCGCAGGCCAGGGTAGCGCGGCAAGGCCGCGCCCGGTACCAGCAGGGTGCCCGGCGCCGCATCCAGTGCTTCGCTGACCTGGCGCGGACGGATCAGGTCGACCTCGTGGCCGGCGGCGCGCAATCCCTGCTCCAGGCCCTGCACGGTCAGTGCGACGCCGTTGATCTCCGGCGGGTAGGTTTCGGTGACGATGGCATAGCGCATGGCGGGCCTCCGGTTTTACGCATGCTCGGGCCTGGCGATGTAGCCGACATGACCGCTTTGCGACAACGCGATGACGACCGGGCAAGGCGGTGCCTGTGCAGTTCAGCGGCACAAAAAAACCACGGCCCCGAAGGGCCGTGGTCGTGGTGGTGCGACAGCGCGTGGATCAGAAGCTCTGCTTGTACTGCATGTACACGAAGCGGCCGATGTCGAAGCTGCCCGAGTAGGAGTACACCGAGTTCGGCTTGGTGTACATCACCGGGCCGAGGCGGTTGAACACGTTGTTGGCACCCACCGAGACGGTGGCGTTCCACGGCAGCTTGTAGCGCACCTGCACGTCGTTGAAGGTCACCGAACCACGTTCGTTGTAGTTGCGGGCGCCCTTGTACCAAGGCGCGTACACGCCCGGATCGGAGCACTCGTCCGGATGGTTCGGCAGGCTCAGGCACTGCTCCTTGACACCGGAGTAGTAGCGGGCGGTCCAGCTCACACCGAAGTTCTCGAAGTCCCAACCGATGGTGGCGTTGGAACGGACGCGGAAGCCGATGCCGGTATTGACCGCGATGCCGTTGGTGGTGGTCGGCACGGTGGCAACGTCATTGGACGAACGGTAGATGTTCGAGCTGACGTAGGTGGTCGACCACGAGGTGCTCAGCTTGCCGTAGTCGGTATCCAGACGGTAGCTGACGTCCATGTCGTAGCCTTCGGTCTCGGCGAAGCCCGCATTGCGGTTGCCGAACTTCAGGCCGGTGACGATGCCGGTGACCGGATCACGCGAGAAGCGCGCGCAACGCGACTCGATGTTCTGCTCGTAGCAGTCGATCAGGATCTGGTTCGAGCTGTCGGACACGATGGTGTTGTCGATGCGGATCTTCCACCAGTCCAGCGACACGTTGAAGTTGCTGATGAAGGTGGGGCTCCACACCACGCCCAGCGTGCGGCTGGTCGAGGTTTCCGGCAGCAGATCCGGGTTGGAGCCTGAGGTGAACGCCACCGGGCTGGCCGCGCTCGAACCGCTGGTCGGCCTGTTGGTGCTGTCCAGCTGGCGGTACGCATCGATGTTGGCAATGTCCTGGGCGCAGCGTGCACGCACAGCGCTGTTGGAACGGGCCGAGCCGTACACGCTGTCGCAGGGATCGCTGAAGGTCGGGAAGGTCTGCGAGCCGCCGCCGTACAGATCGTTGATGGTCGGCGAGCGGAAGCCCTCCGCCCAGGTGCCACGCACCAGCAGCTGGTCGATCGGCTTCCACTTGAAGCCGAACTTGCTGTTGAGGGTGTCGCCGAAGGTGTTGTAGTCGGAGTAGCGGGTAGCTGCGTTGAAGCTCAGCTCACGCGCGCCGGGCAGGTCGGCCAGCACCGGCACGTTCAACTCCAGGTAGGCTTCCTTCACCTTGTACGAGCCGCCGGTCGGGCCAGCGGCCAGGTTGGTGGTCGCGCCGGTCTGGGCCAGGGCATCAGGAATGAACTTGCCGTTCTCTTCGCGGTTTTCCAGGCCGAATGCGAAGCCCAGGTCGCCTGCCGGCAGGGTGAGCAGGCTGCCACTCAGGTTGGCGAACCAGTTCTTGGTCGTGGTTTCACCCGTGGCGTTCTCGGCGGGGAACAGCCAGTCCTGCAGCGCCTGGTTGCCGTCCAGGCCATACGGGTTCTGCACGCCGTAGGGAACCAGCGGGTTCCACACCATGCAGTTGGCCTTCGGAGCCGCAGCGCTGCCGCACTCGACCTTGCCGGTGGCGTTGTTGAAGTAGGACGGGCCCACTGCATCGATGACACGCTGCTTGTGCAGGTTGCCGGTGGTGTGCTGGGTCAGCTCGTTCTTGCTGTACTGATAGCCCACTTCCCAGTCGAAGTAGCGCTCGCCCAGGTCGAAGGTGCCTTCGAAAGCGGCGACGGCGCGGTAGGTCTTCAGCTCGCTGGTGCTTTCGCGCGGCATTTCCCAGGTACGGCGGTTCCACGCCACCGACGTCGGCGTCGCATAGCCGTTCTTGTTGCCGAACGGGTTGAAGTAGCTGTCGATGGACATGTTGCCTGCGGCACCCGTCGCGCCCAGCGTGTTGGAAGCCAGCGGGTAACCAGCGGTGACGCGGGTCGAGGAGCGCTTGTTGTAGCCCAGCTCGGTCTTGAAGCGGACGTTGTCGGTGATGTTGGCCTGGCCGGAGAAGAACACCGAGTCGCGCTTGATCGGATAGCTCAGGTGCATCTGCTCGTTGGTGTTGCTGGTGTCGCCGGTGAACGCGGCCGGATCGGTCAGGTGGTAGTTGCCGGGCTTGGTCGGGTCGGCGCCACGGTTGAGCGAGTAGCCGCAGCCGGCCGCGACCGTACAGCCGGGACCACGCAGGCCGGTGAACTGGCCCCACTGGCTGGTCGTGGTCCAACCTTCGGTCGGGTGACGGTCGGTGTTGCTGTAACGGCTGAAGCCGCGGTCACGTGCCCAGACGGCCTTTTCCTCGGAGTGCTCCAGTGCCAGGGTGGCCGAGAAGCGGTCATTGGACCAGCCGGCAACCACGTCGACGCGGTCGCGGGCACCGTCCCCCTCGCTGAACTGGCCGTGGTAGACATTGGCGGTCACGCCGCTGACATTGCTGCGGGTGATGATGTTGACCACGCCGGCCATGGCGTCGGAACCATAGATGGCCGAGGCGCCGTCCTTCAGGATCTCCACGCGCTCGATCGCCGACACCGGCAGGACCGACAGGTCCTGGTAGCCGGAGGTGCTGATGCCCAGGCGCTTGCCGTTGATCAGTACCAGCGTGCGCTGGGTGCCCAGGCCGCGCATGTCCACGTAGGTGCCACCGGCATTCTCACCGGCGGTCAGCACGTTGGCGCGGCTGATGGTCGGGGTGCCCATCGCGGTGACGTTCTGCAGGATGTCCGAGACCGAGCTGAAGCCCTGGCGCTCGATGTCCATCCGGCTCAGCGCCAGCACCGGCTGGGCGGTTTCAACGTCGACCTGGCGGATACGCGAACCGGTGATCTCGATGCGGTCCAGGTTGGTCGGCGAGGCAGTGCTGCCGCTCTGTGCGAAAGCCGGCAGGGCGGCCAGGGTGGCAGTGGTTGCCAGGGCGTAGCGGATGGCCTGCCCCAGTGCGGTGGTGCGTGAAGTCATGACGAGCTCTCTCTCTCGGGTCGTGCAAAGGACGCCAAAGTGGGCGTCGAAGGAATCGACAGGTCCAGGACCGAGCCGATGACCCGATAGTAGTCTCGTTGGTTAATGCCATGTAAAGGGCGTATGTCGGTTTGTGTCGCTACACATCGCGCGTTTTCACAAAACATGAACAAAAGCAGGGATTTACGCGAAGACGCGGCAGGCACGGCCATCGCCAGCTGCTGCGTTGCAGCAGAAATTGGCGGTCGATTGCGCGAACTGTAACGAAATGTAATCGGGCGCCGGCCGGCGATCGGACGGCGTCCCGTCGCCCTGCTCAGACCACGAACGGACGGAACTGGATGCCGAGTCCAGCGATGCCCTCGGTCTCGCCGATCAGGTCGGCGCGCAGCAGCGGGCGCGCATCGATGAAGTCCTGCGGCACGATCAGCGACAGGCGGCTGTCGTCGGCGGTCAGTTCCAGCACCGGCAGCGGCGCGTCCTCATGCGCGCGGTTGAGCAGGACCGCCAGGCGCAGCAGGGCAGCCAGGCGCCGTGCGGTCAGCAGCAGGCGTTCGGGAATGGCATCGAAGGCGGTCTTGCTGATGCCGCGGCGGTGATTGCGCACCAGCGTCGCCAGCATCTGCTGTTCCTGCCGCGAGAAGCCGGCGATATCCGAGTTTTCCAGCACGTAGCTGCCATGCACGTGGTAACCGCTGTGGGCGATCATCAGCCCCAGCTCATGCAGGCGCGCGGCCCAGCCAAGCATGCGTGCGTCATCGGCATCCAGCTTCCAGCGCTCCTGCACCTGCTCCAGCAACGACAGTGCGGTGTCCTGCACGCGGCCGGCCTGCACCGTGTCGATGCCATAGCGATGGGTGAGGGCGGCCACCGATTCATCGCGCGGGTCGTTGTCGCCGGCACGGCCGAGGATGTCATAGAGGATGCCCTCGCGCATCGCGGCCTTGCTGACCAGCAGCTTCTGCAGGCCCAGCGCCTGGAAGGCGGCCTCCAGCACCAGGATGCCGCCGGCGATGATCGGGCGGCGATCGCTGGACAGGCCAGGCAGCACGATGTCGTCGATCTTCTTGGCCTTCAACAGCTCATCGCGGAGCTGCGGCAACGCCTCGGCGGTGATCGCACCCTTGCTCAGCTTCATCGTCGCGCAGATTTCGCTGATGGCCTTGTGGGTACCAGACGACCCCAGTGCCTCCTGCCAGCCGAGCGCGCGGTACTTGCTGGCGAAGGGCTGGAACTCCCGGCCGATTTCGGCCAGTGCGTCCTTCCAGCGCTTCTTGCTGAGTTTGCCGCCCGGGAAAAAGCGACGGGTGCTGGCGATGCAGCCGGCCTGCAGGCTTTCGCGCTCCAGGGTCTGCATGCCCTTGCCGATGATGAACTCGGTCGAGCCGCCGCCGATGTCGATCACCAGGCGATGCTGGTCGGGCTTGGGCGGTTGCGCATGGGCCACGCCCAGGTAGATCAGGCGCGCTTCCTCGCGGCCACTGACCACTTCGATGGCGTGCCCGAGCGCGGTTTCGGCCGGCATCAGGAACGCCTGCGGCGAGCGCAGCTGGCGCACCGTGTTGGTGGCCAGTGCACGCACGCGATGCGGCGGGACGTTGCGGATGCGCTGGCCGAAGCGGGCCAGGCACTCCAGCGCGCGCTGTCGCGCTGCGGCGGAGAGTCCGCCCTTGCCGTCCAGGCCGTCGGCCATGCGCACGGTTTCGCGCAGGCGGTCGATCACCCGCAGCTGGCCAAGCGTGTAACGCGCGATGACCATGTGGAAACTATTGGAGCCAAGGTCGATGGCGGCCAGCAGGTCGCCATCCTGCAATGCGGGCGGAGTCGTGGTGGTATGCGGCATGGGCGAATGTTAGCCGAAGGGGCGGTGAACTCGTCACCGCGCGGCCTTCACATTTTGGAGGGGGAGTGCGGCAGGGCTGCGCCCTGCACCCGCTGAAGCGGTAGTGCCGGCCGCAGGCCGGCAACCTCAACGTAACAGCAACAGCAACAGCAACAGCTGGCTTCCTGTGGGATGGCGGGGTGGGTCCGGTTGCGGGGGACGCCGTAAACCCCGCTCCGCGGTCCGGCCCAGCCGCTGGCGGCTGTGCGTTCGGGCGCTTGCGAAGCAGTGCTTCGCAAGCAAAGCGCCCTCACCCATGGGGGCTTGACCGCGGCATCCATGCCGCGGACACCCCCGCAACCGGACCCACCCCGCCTTTGACAGTTTTTCGCGATCTGTCGGAATGGCATGGCCTGCGCATGGTGGGTGTCGACCTTGGTCAACACGGTGGATCCACGCCATGCATGGATGAATCCAAACGTGCCAACCGAGGTTGGCATCTACCGGATCAAAGGGCCTGCATATGTCGACCTTTGACAGGTTCACGCGGCTGTTGGTGGATGTCGACCTTGGTCGACACGGTAGATCCACGCCATGCGTGGATGAATCCAAACGTGCCAACCGAGGTTGGCATCTACCGGATCAAAGGGCCTGCATATGTCGACCTTTGACAGGTTCACGCGGCTGTTGGTGGGTGTCGACCTTGGTCGACACGGTAGATCCACGCCATGCGTGGATGAATCCAAACGTGCCAACCAAGGTTGGCACCTACCTGGCCACCTACCGGGTCAGAGGCCCTGCATCAACGCCATCTGCGCCGAATGCGGGGCTTCGTCGTGGGCCGGTGCGCGCTTGTGGTAGATGCCTTCGGCATCCAGCTCCCAGGCGTTGAGGTTGTCGTCCAGGTAGTTCTGCAGCACTTCGCGGTACACCCGCTTGGCCAGCGCCGGGTCGAGGATCGGGAAGCAGGTTTCCACCCGGCGCAGCAGGTTGCGTTCCAGCCAGTCGGCGCTGGCGCAGTACAGCTCCGGTGCGCCGTCGTTGCCGAACCAGTAGACCCGGCTGTGTTCCAGGAAACGGCCGACGATCGAGCGCACGCGGATGTTGTCCGACACGCCCGGTACGCCCGGGCGCAGGGTGCAGGCGCCACGGATGATCAGGTCGATCTGCACACCCGCCTGCGAGGCGGCGTACAGCGCACGGATCACCTGCGCTTCGTTGAGGGCGTTCATCTTGGCGATGATCCGCGCCGGTCGCCCGGCGGCGGCGATGCGCGTCTCGCGCTCGATCCTCGCCAGGATCCCGGTGTGCAGGGTGAAGGGCGACTGCAGCAGGCGCTTGAGCTTCATCTTCGACGCCAGCCCGGACAGCTGCTGGAACAGCAGGTGCACGTCGTTGCCGATGTCCGCATCGGCGGTGATCAGGCTCAGGTCGGTGTACGCGCGCGCGGTACCGCTGTGGTAGTTGCCGGTGCCCAGGTGCACGTAGCGGCGCAGCTTGCGGCCTTCGCGGCGCACGATCAGCAGCATCTTGGCGTGGGTCTTGTAGCCGACCACGCCGTACACCACCTGCACGCCGGCTTCCTGCAGCCGATCGGCCAGGCCCAGGTTGGCTTCTTCATCGAAGCGCGCGCGCAGCTCGACCACCACGGTCACGTCCTTGCCGGCGCGCGCCGCCTGGATCAGTGCATCGACGATCAATGAGTCCTTGCCGGTGCGGTACAGGGTCTGCTTGATCGCCAGCACGTTCGGATCGAGCGCGGCCTGGCGGATCAGGTCGAGCACCGCCGCGAACGCGTCGAAGGGGTGGTGCAGCAGCAGGTCCTGGCGGGCCACGGTCTCGAAGATGCCGTCGCTGTCGCGCAGGGTGCGCGGGGTCATCGGCGGATACTTCAGGTCCGGCTGGGCGATCAGGTCGTACAGCTGGATGATGCGGTTGAGGTTGACCGGTCCGTCGATGCGGTACACCGCGTTCTCGGTCAGGCCGAAGTTCTGCAGCAGGGTACGTACGATGTCGCGCGGCATGTCGTGGGCGATCTCCAGCCGCACTGCAGGCCGATAGCCGCGGTCCACCAGCTCATCGCGCAGGGCCAGCGCCAGGTTTTCCACTTCCTCTTCATCCACCACCAGCTCGGAGTTGCGGGTGACACGGAACTGATAGGCGCCCAGCACTTCCAGCCCCGGGAACAGCTCATCCACGAAGGTGGACAGCACCGAGGACAGGAACACGAAATTCTGCGGGCCGCCGAGTTTTTCCGGCAACTGGATGATCCGCGGCAGCGAACGCGGTGCGCGCACGATGGCCAGGTGGCCGCTGCGGCCGAACGCATCAGTGCCCTTCAGCACCACCACGATGTTCAGCGACTTGTTGAGGATCTTCGGGAACGGATGCACCGGATCCAGGCCCAGCGGCGACAGCACCGGCATGATCTCGTTGCGGAAATAAGCACGCAGCCAGCGCTTCTGGCGGTGGGTCCAGGAGTTGCGGCCCAGCACGCCGATGCCGGCCTCCATCAGCGCCGGGCGAAGCGTCTGGTTCCAGCAGCGGTACTGCTGGTCCACCAGCTCGGCGGCGCGCTCGTGGATGGCATTGAGAATGGCCTGCGGACTCATGCCGTCCGGTGCCGGCGGCAGGCCGAACTCCTGTGCATGACGGACCGCGGCGGCACGGATCTCGAAGAATTCATCCAGGTTGGTGCAGGAGATGCACATGAAGCGCAGGCGCTCCAGCAGCGGCACCTGCGGATCCATCGCCTGCGCCAGCACGCGGAAGTTGAAATCCAGCTGCGACAGTTCGCGGTTGATGTACAGCGCCGGGTCGCGCAACGGATCGCTGTCCGTGCTCACGGGGAGGGGGAGGGATCCGAGGCTGCTCATGGCGTCATTCTTCGAAGGAGGTCAGGGGGGCGGACTCACGCGGTCGCACGTGGTCGGCATCGAAATGGCAGGCGAACACCGAGCCCTTGCCGACCTCGCTGTCGATTTCCAGGCGTGCGTGGTGCAGACCGAGGATGTGCTTGACGATCGACAGGCCCAGGCCGGTGCCGCCGCTTTCGCGCGAGCGGCTGCTGGAGACGCGGTAGAAGCGTTCGGTCAGGCGCGGCAGGTGGGTGGCCGGAATGCCGTAGCCGGTATCGCGTACCGCCAGCACCACGCCGTCGCCCTCACGGCGGAACTCCACCGCGATGCGGCCACCGGCCGGGGTGTAGCGGACCGCGTTGGTGACCAGGTTGGAGAACGCGCTGTGCAGTTCCTTGGTCGAGCCCTGCAGGTCCACGCCGGCCAGGTCGTCGATGCTGATCTGGTGCCGGCCCTGGCTGTGCGCTTCGGCTTC
The DNA here is from genome assembly GCF_040548715.1 of Stenotrophomonas sp. 2694. NCBI lineage: Bacteria > Pseudomonadati > Pseudomonadota > Gammaproteobacteria > Lysobacterales > Lysobacteraceae > Stenotrophomonas > Stenotrophomonas sp. 2694. The sequence goes on along the minus strand of NZ_JBEPSG010000013.1, from coordinate 56,273 downwards.
GCGGCGCAGGGTGGCCAGCATGGGCTGCATCGCCACCGTCTCGGCCTCGCTGTGTTCCTGCGATTCCAGCCGCGACAGGGTCAGCAGGTCCTCCACCAGCTGGGCCATGCGCTGGCTCTGCTTGCGCATTTCCTCCAGCATCGGTCCGGTTCCCGGGAAGTCCTCCGGGTCCATCATGTCCAGGTAGCCGTGGACCACGGTGAGCGGGGTGCGCAGCTCATGTGAAACGTTGGCCACGAAGTCGCGGCGTACCTGTTCCAGGCGCAGCAGCTTGCTGACGTCACGGGCGATCAACAGCCAGTAGTCGGACGAATAGGGAATCAGGCGCAGGTTCAGGCGGATCGCAGGATCGACCGGCGAGGGCACGTCCAGGATCGGTTCTGCATTGCGGCCACCGGCCAGCCAGTGGGCCAGCGGCATCGGCTGCAGGCGTTCGACCAAGGCCTCACCCAGATCGCCCGGATGATGCAGGCCGAGCAGGGCCGTGGCCGCTTCGTTGAACCACTGCACGCGCTGGCTGTTGCGGTCCAGCACCACCACGGCGTCGGGCAGCGCGGCCGCTGCAGCGCGATAGCTGCGCAGCATGTCCAGCAGTCGCCGCTTGCGTACGCGCATCTCGACCTGGTTGCGGTACAGCAGGCGGTCCAGCTCGTTCCAGACGCCGGTGCCTTCGGCGGCGGTGTCCCAGCGCTGGCGCGCGGTCAGCCGGCGCAGCACGCGGCGCAGCCGCCAGTAGTGCCAGACCAGCGTCGCCAGTGCCGCCAGCGCGATGCACAGCCACAGGTGGCCAGTGAACCAACCGACCAGACCGGCCAACAGCAACACGGTGGCCACGGTGGCCAGTGTCTTCAACCAGGCAGAGCGGATGTGGCGGGGCATTGCGGTCTCGTCGTGGGTTGCGGCGGTTCACGCAGGTGAACCGGAAGTTATAGCAGAGTTGCCGACGCCGGCACCGTGGGGTGCACGGCGCCGGCACGACGAGGCTCAGGTTGCGGTGGAGAAGCGGTAACCGGCGCCGCGCACGGTCTGCACCATGTTCTCGGCGTTGAACGGTTCCAGCGTCTTGCGCAGGCGGCGGATATGCACGTCGATGGTGCGTTCTTCCACATACACGCTGCCGCCCCACACGTGGTCCAGCAACTGCGCGCGGGTATACACGCGCTCGGGGTGGGTCATGAAGAAGTGCAGCAGGCGGTACTCGGTCGGGCCGATCGGCACCGGCTGGTCGTTGGCGAACACGCGATGGGCGGCACCGTCGATGCGGATCGCACCCACCGCCACGCTGCCGTCCTCGTCATCGTCGCGGGCGCGGCGCATGACCGCGCGGATACGCGCCAGCAGTTCGCGCGCCGAGAACGGCTTGACCACGTAGTCGTCGACACCGGCTTCGAGGCCACCGACGCGGTCGTTCTCTTCGCCGCGCGCGGTCAGCATGATGATCGGCACTTCGCGGGTGAGGGTTTCCTTGCGCCAGCGCCGGGCCAGGTCCAGGCCGCTGGTGCCGGGCAGCATCCAGTCGAGCAGGATCAGGTCGGGGACGCGGTCGGCGATGGCGGTCTGGGCCTCGCGGGCGTCACCGGCGTGGACAGGTTCGTAATCGCCCTTGCGAAGGGCGAAAGCGACCATTTCGCGGATCGCGGGCTCGTCATCGACGATCAGGATGCGTTTCTGCACGAGGGCACCGTAGGGCTCAGTTACTGGAGTGGTGCCAGTAGACTACGGTTTGATGACATGTTTGTGACTGCCTGGCCGGCATCTGGCTTTGCTGCCATCTGCCGGTCATGCCGCACTCAGCGGCGGTCCAGATCCGGGTCCTGCACGCCCTGCCGGCGCAGCTCGAGCACGGTGGGCGTGATCGACTCGATCCGCGCATCCACCCGGGCCCGACCGACATAGTCCAGCGCGGGGTTGCGCTTGAGTGCCTGCAGCTGCATCAGGGCCTGTTCCGGGCGCCCGCCCAGGAACGCCGCCTCGGCATAGGCCTCGCTGGCGCGGACACTGTCGCCGGCCAGTTCACTGGCGCGGGCGTAGCGCTGCTGGAAGACCGGATCGTTACCGCTTTGCGACAGCAGGGGGCGCAGCATCGCCTGCGCGCGCTGGCCCGCGGCCTGGCCTCCCTGCTCGTTCAGGATCTCGGCGTAGGTCAGGGCCACCGGCCGGCTGTTGGGGTGTTCGTGCAGCAGCTGCTCGAAGCGCGCATTGGCCTGGGTGGATTGGCCGGTGCGCGACTCCGCTTCGGCCAGGGCCAGGGCGACCCACAGGCTGTCCGGGTGGGTCTTCAGCAGGTCGGTGAGGGTCTGTCGGGCCTGGCTGGCACCGCTGCGGCCACCGCGCATCGTGGCCAGCGCCTGGCCATAGCGCTGGGCGTCATCCAGACCGTCCTTCTGCCTGCGCGCAAGATCGGTGTACTCGCGTTGCAGGTCGGCCGGGCTGTCGGCGCTGAGCACGCGCAGGCGCTCACGGGCCCAGTTGAAATCGCCACTGGCGCCGCGGCTGAGCTGGCCGATCGGAACCCGCAGCACGCTGCCGGGCAGCAGCGGGTTGATGCCGCGCAGCAGCGGATCGCCCAGGGTCGGGTCGGCGGGATCCACTCGCTCCTTGCGCTCGCCGCTGGGCGTGCGCGTGGTCAGCAGCACCGTGTCCTTCTTCATCTGTTCGGCGCGGGCCTTGGCCTCGCTGATGCGGGTGGTGTTGACCGGGTGGGTGCGCAGGAAGTCGGGAACGCTGTAGCCGCCATCGTTGCCGCGCATCGCCGAGGACATGCGTTCGAAGAAGCCGGCCATCGCATCCACGTCGTAGCCGCTGCGCGACAGCGTGCGGATGCCCAGCCGGTCGGCCTCCGATTCGTTGGAGCGGGTGTAGTCGATCTGCCGTTGCTGCATCAGGCCCATGCCCGAGCTGATCGCGGCCATGGTCGCGTTGCCCGAGGACGAACTGTTGCTGGCCTGGGCGGCAACCACCGCCGCCAGCATCCCCAGCAGGATCGGGATCTGGTCGCGCTGGGCGCGCTCGACCCCGCGCAGCACGTGCTGCTGGGTGACGTGAGCGATTTCGTGCGACAGCACCGCCGCCACCTCGTCCTCGCGCTCGGCCGTCAGCACCAGGCCGGCATTGACGCCGATATAGCCGCCGAGGGTGGCGAAGGCATTGATCTGGCGGTCTTTCATCACGAAGAACGTGTAGGGCTGGCGTGGCTGGTCACTGTTGGATCCGAGGCGGGTGCCCATGGTCTGCAGCCAGTCGTTGACCAGGGGATCGTCCAGCAGGTAGCCATAGTTGCGCAGTTCGCGCAGCATCATCGCGCCGTACTCGGCCTGCCGGGCCGGGGTCAGCAGTTCGCCCGCCGAGGAGCCGATGTCCGGCAGCTTCTCCTGGGCCTGCGCCAGCGGGGCGGCCAGGGCCAGGGTCAGGGCAGCGGTGAGCAGCAGGGGTCGCAAGCGGTCGGTCCTCGGGCAGGGTCGGCCCAGCGTGGCAGGGCAGGGGGCAACCATTCGTTAATCAATCCACAGTGTTGCGGGCGTGGCGTGGAAATTCCAGCGCACCGGTACCATATATGGACCGTCGATCCATCGTGGAGTTTCCCGTGACAGCCCAGTCCGCCGGCGCTACCCCCGCCATCACCATCTATTCCACCGCCGTCTGCCCGTACTGCGTGGCCGCCAAGAACTTCCTCAAGAGCAAGGGCCAGCAATGGACCGAGGTCCGCATCGACCTGGACCCGGTCGAGCGCGAGAAGATGATGGCCAAGACCCGACGCACCAGCGTCCCGCAGATCTTCGTGGGCGACGTCCACGTGGGCGGCTACGACGACATGATGGCCCTGCATCGTGAAGGCAAGCTCGAGCCGCTGCTGGCCGGGCAGGGCCAGGCATGAGCGCGGCCGACGACGGCAGCAAGGACCGGATCGCCGAGTTCACCGACTTCCGCAAGCGCATGAATGAACGCATCCTGGGCGAGCCGAACCAGGTGGTGCGCCGCTTCTTCGCGCTGGATACGCAGACCTACCAGGCCGGCGCGCTGGACGTGAAGACCAAGGAGCTGCTGGGCCTGGTGGCCTCGATGGTGCTGCGCTGCGACGACTGCATCAGCTACCACGTGGCCCAGTGCAAGGACGCCGGCGTCACCCGTGAGGAGTTCTTCGAGACCTTCTCGGTAGGCCTGGTGGTCGGCGGCTCTATCGTGATCCCGCACCTGCGCCGCGCGGTGGACTTCCTCGACCAGCTCGAAGGTGGCGCCGCCGCCCCGGCAGCGCACGAGCACTGAGCCTGGCCGCTACCGCGAACCGGGCCCTCTGGTAGTGCCGGCCGCTGGCCGGCATCTGGTGGACCCAAATCGGCAGAGGTTGCCGGCCAGCGGCCGGCACTACCACGCATGCGCCGGGCCTCCCCTCGATCCCGCAGCCCAGGAGCCCCCTTGTTGTTAAAGGGGCGCGCCGAAGGCGCGGGGATAAGGAGGAATGCGCGGGCAATTCTGCCTGAGCCGGGGACTGGGACCATGGTCTATTTGGGACCTCGGCCCCGGCTCAGGCATAATTGCGGGTGAAACTTCCTTTGCGCCGGCGTTTCCGGGCACGTCCGGACGGCGTTTTTCCCCCTGTTCGGAACATCGATCAATGACGCAGAAAATTACGGTCATCCGCGGCGACGGCATTGGCCCGGAAATCATGGACGCCACCCTGTTCGTGCTCGACCAGCTCAACACTGGCCTGGAGTACGAAGACGCCGACGCCGGCCTGGTGGCCCTGGAGAAGCACGGCGATCTGATGCCGGCGGTGACCCTGGAATCGATCGCGCGCAACAAGGTCGCGCTGAAGAGCCCGCTGACCACCCCGGTCGGTGGCGGTTTCACCTCGATCAACGTCAGCCTGCGCCGGCACTTCGACCTGTACGCCAACGTGCGTCCGGCCCACACCTTCCCGAACACCAAGTCGCGTTTCGACAACGTCGACCTGATCACCGTTCGTGAGAACACCGAAGGTGCGTACCTGGCCGAAGGCCAGGAAGTGTCTGCCGACGGCGAGACCGCTTTCTCCGGCACCCGCATCACCCGCAAGGGCTCCGAGCGCATCGTGCGTTACGCCTTCGAGCTGGCCCGCAGTGTCGGCCGCAAGAAGGTCACCGCCGTGCACAAGGCCAACATCATCAAGTCGACCTCGGGCCTGTTCCTGGCCGTGGCGCGCGAAGTCGCCGCGCAGTACCCGGACATCGAGTTCCAGGAAATGATCGTCGACAACTGCTGCATGCAGCTGGTGATGCGTCCGGAACAGTTCGATGTGATCGTCACCACCAACCTGTTCGGTGACATCATTTCCGACCTGTGCGCCGGTCTGGTCGGTGGCCTGGGCCTGGCCCCGGGCGCCAACATCGGCAAGGACGCGGCGATCTTCGAAGCCGTGCACGGCACCGCGCCGGACATCGCCGGCCAGGGCAAGGCCAATCCGTGCGCCCTGCTGCTGGCGGCGGCACAGATGCTCGACCACGTCGGCCAGCCGGAAAACGCCGAGCGCCTGCGCAAGGCCATCGTCGCCACGATGGAAGCCAAGGATTCGCTGACCGGCGACCTCGGCGGCACCGGCAACACGATGGGCTTCGCCAAGGCGATCGCCAGCCGCCTGTAAGCGGCGGCTCGACTCCGATTGGATCCACAGCGGGGCGCCTTCGGGCGCCCCGCTGCGTTTCACCGGCCAGTAGATCCACGCCATGCGTGGATGGCGGCACCATCTGCAAGGAAAATGATCTGTGCGAAAACCGCACAGATTGTGTGCTCAACGGCGGCTGGTTCGTGCATTCAATGCTCCTCATCCTGTGCCCACTTTCCACCGCACAGGAGCTTGACCATGAACCTCACTGCTTTCGGCCTGGCCGGCCTGATCGGCATGGCTGCCACCGCCCCGGTTGTCGCCGCCGAGCCGGTCCACCCCACCATCCGCCATATGGCCGGCGCTGCGGCTGCCACCTCGCTCGACGCAGCGAAGACGGCCGTGCTGGTGATCGACTTCCAGAACGAGTACTTCGACGCCAGCGCCGCGCCCGGTTTCGCCGGTGGTCGCATGGTCATTCCCGATGGTGTAGCGGCCCTGCGGCAGACGCGTCGCGTGGTCGACTTCGCTGATGCCAACGGCATCCGCGTGATCCATGTGCAGCACGTACTGCCGGCAGGCGCGCCGCTGTTTGCAGAAGGCAGTGTCAACGCGGCATTCCACCGTGACATGCAACCGCGCAAGGGCGAGACCGTGGTGCAGAAGGACAACGTCAGCGTGTTCGCCGGTGCCTCGGCAGCGGCACTGGACAAGGTGCTGAAGGATGCCGGTATCGACACCCTCATCGTCACCGGGCTGCAGACCCATGCCTGCGTTGCCGGTGCTGCACGCGATGCTGCGGCGGCGCCGCGCGGCTACCGGGTGATCGTGGCTTCCGATGCCTCTGCCAGCCGTGATCTGGATCTGGCCAATGGCGGGACCATCGGCCATCGCGCATTGCATGAGGCGTCGCTGGCACAGATCGAGGATGCCTTTGGCGATGTGATGACCACCTCGGCGATTCTGGCCATGCCGGTGCGCAAGGCAGGCAACGGCACTTGATAAGCTGGCGGGGTCCGCAGCCTGCGGGCCCCGCCGACTGGAGCGCGCTGCCGATGGACCATTTCGCCGCCCTGCGAGCCCTGCGCGCGATCGTCGACGCCGGCAGTTTCACTGCCGCCGCCGAGCGGCTGGGTACCACCCATTCGGCGATGTCGCGGCAGCTGCGTCAACTTGAAGAGCACCTGCAGGTGCGGCTGCTGGATCGCAACAGCCGGCGGCTGTCGTTGACCGAGGCCGGACGCGACTACTACCGCGAGGCGGTTGCGCTGCTTGACCGGCTGGAGGCCGCCGATGACCGTGCGCGGGCCGGCCAGGCCCAGCCCAGCGGGCGCGTGCGGGTCAGCGTGCCGCAGGTGGTCGCCAGCCAGGAGCTGCCGCATTGGCTGCCTGGCTTCCTGGCGCGCTATCCGCAGGTTGCGCTGGAACTGTCGGCCGACGATCAGCTCGTCGATGTTGTCGGCGGGGGCTTCGACCTCGCCCTGCGCATCGCGCCGTCCTTGCCTGACAGCCAACTGGTCGCCCGTGAACTGGCGCGATGCCCGCGCATCCTGGTTGCGGCACCGGCGTACCTCGCTCGGCAGGGACTGCCTCGACAGGTGGCCGACCTGCAGAACCACACCTTGTTGGGGTTCAACCCTGTTGCGGCGATGACGCCGTGGCAGCTGCACGGACCGCGCGGTGTCATCGCCAGCGTGGAAGCAGGCCAACGACTGCGCGTGGACGCCACGCCGGCACTGTATGCGGCCGTGCTGGCCGGCATGGGCATCAGTCTGTTCACCGCGCTTACGGTGCAGGAAGATCTTCGCGCCGGCCGCTTGATCCGCGTGCTGCCCAGCTGGCACGGTGGCACGCGCTGCTATTTCGCGCTGTATCCCCATGCGCGTGCGCTGGCGCCGAAGGTGCGCGCGCTGGTCGATCATCTCGCCACGCATTACGCTGCAGCGTCGGGTGCGGCAGGGTAAGTCGCACGGCAGTGGTGAGGAGTGGGGATGGAGCCGGTGTATCTGCTGGTCGCGCTGGGCGCGATCGTCGCGGGGTTCGTGCAGGGCCTGTCGGGATTCGCGTTCGGCATGGTCGCGATGTCGTTCTGGGCGTGGGGGCTGGATCCCCGGCTTGCGGCGACGCTGTCGGTGTTCGGCGCGCTGGTCGGCCAGTTGCTGGCGGTATTCACCGTGCGCCGTGGCTTCAACCTGCGCCTGCTGCTGCCGTTCGTGCTCGGTGGGTTGGCGGGCATTCCGCTTGGCGTGCTGGTGCTGCCGCAGCTGGACATGGCCTGGTTCAAGGCGCTGCTGGGAGGTTTCCTGGCGTTGTGGTGCCCGGTGATGCTGATGGCGCGTTCGTTGCCACCGGTCACCGTTGGCGGCCGGTTCGGCGACGCGCTGGCCGGCATGGCCGGTGGTGTGCTCAGTGGCATCGGTGGCTTCGCCGGGCCGGTGCCGACCCTGTGGAGCACGCTGCGCGGCTTCGGCAAGGACGAGCAGCGCGCGGTCATCCAGAACTTCAATCTGGCGATGCTGGCGGTGACCATGGCCACCTATGTCGGTACCGGCATGGTCACCCGGCAGATGCTGCCGTACTTCGCCATTGTCGCGCCGGCGATGCTGGTACCCACGCTGCTGGGGGCGAAGCTGTATATCGGTATCAGTGAGGCGCGTTTTCGGCAGATCGTCCTCGGCCTGCTGACCGCTTCCGGCGTGGCCATGCTGGCCTCGTCGCTGCCGATCCTGCTGTCCCGTGGGGCGGCGGGATGAGGGGTCAGGTGGGCCGCAGCATGCGGAAGCGTTGATCGGCGGTGATCCGGAAGTAGTCGGCCGGTCCGCCACCGCGCAGGATGGTGTCGCTCGCTGCGGTGTCGTAGACGCCGTCGACGAGCAACCGCGTATCGATATGCACGGCGACCACTTCTCCCAGTACCAGCCAGCCATTGGTGTCATTGCCGACCGCATCACGCAGACGCACGATCTGCGTGCAGCGGCACTCCATGCTCACCGGGCTCTGCGCAACGCGCGGCGGTGCCACCTGCTCCGAGGCCAGTGGTGTCAGCCCTGCCAGGACGAACTCGTCCACGTCGGGCGCGACTGCGCGGCAGCTTTCGTTCATTGCCTGGGCCAGATCGAATGTGGCGAGGTTCCAGACGAACTCGCCGGTGGCTTCGATGTTGCGCAGCGAGTCCTTGCGGCCCTGGCTGCTGAAACCAATGATCGGCGGCGTGTAGTTGAACGCGTTGAAGAAGCTGTAGGGCGCCAGGTTCACATTGCTGTCGGCATCACGACTGCAGATCCAGCCGATGGGGCGGGGGCCGATGATGGCGTTGAACGGATCGTGTGGCAGGCGATGGCCATCGGCCGGGCGATAGCTGTGGAAGCGGCGAGGGAGGGTGTCTGCCATGGGGCGTGTTTCCGCGGGAGTCGAGCGTGCTCGACGCTACAAAAAAAGGCCGCGATCCCGACGGACCGCGGCCTTGTCGTTTACGGCATGGACTGGATCAGCGCTGCTGGATCTTCGACAGCAGGCGCAGGAACTCCACATACAGCCAGACCAGGGTCACCATCAGGCCGAATGCGCCATACCATTCCATGTACTTCGGCGCGCGCTGGGCCACGCCGGTTTCGATGAAGTCGAAATCCAGCACCAGGTTCAGCGCGGCCACGACCACCACGAACAGGCTGAAGGCGATGCCCAGCCAGCTGGCGTCATGGATCACCGGCACGTTGATGTTGAAGAAGCCCAGCACGAACGAGGCCAGGTACAGCAGGGCAATGCCGCCGGTGGCGGCGACCACGCCGAGCTTGAAGTTCTCGGTGGCCTTGATCAGGCCGCTACGGTAGGCGAACAGCAGTGCGAACAGGGTGCCGAAGGTCAGCAGCACGGCCTGGAACACGATGCCCGGGAACTTCATGTTGAACACGGCCGAGATGGCACCCAGGAACAGGCCTTCCACCAGCGCATAGAGTGGTGCGGTGACCGGCGACCATTCCTTCTTGAACACGGTGATCAGGGCCAGCACCAGGCCACCGATCGCCCCGCCCATGGCGTACAGCTTGGCGCCGGCCATCACCTGGCCGTAGTCGTCCACGGTCTGGTTCCAGGCGAAGGCCGCGGTCAGCACGGTCAGCAGCAGCAGGAAGCCGGTCTTGTTGACGGTGCCATTGAGGGTCATGGCCTGGTCGGGGCTGGTCACCACCGAGCCACTGGCCAGATCGAGGAAGGTCGACTCGGAAAGAGCCGGGTTGCCGCTGCGCATGCGAGGTCTCCGTGCGAAATGGGGGCGATTGGGCCATCCGGCCGCTGGCTGCGAGCATAGCCGATGACTGCGCAAGCCGTGGTCATGGCGGGGCAGGGCTGGGATTGCGCGTTGACAGTTCGCAGGGCGCTTGGCCACAATGGCCAGCTCCCCGGGTCCATGCCCGAGGGGATTGCAACACCGGGGTATAGCGCAGTCTGGTAGCGCGCCTGCTTTGGGAGCAGGATGTCGGGGGTTCGAATCCCTCTACCCCGACCAATCCCACGTCACGTCGGATTGGACGCCGTTCCGGTTCGGGCGCCCGTAGCTCAACTGGATAGAGCACCGGCCTTCTAAGCCGGCGGTTACAGGTTCGATTCCTGTCGGGCGCGCCATTGGCGCGACACCGGAACGTAGCTGGCGGATGTGAAGAAGTGCTTGCAAAAGCATGCAGACTCCACCAGAATATCGGACTCGCTTCGGCGGACCTGAACTTCGGTGACAGTCCTCGGGCAACGTATCAAGCGTCAGCGTCGGCAGCATTGGCGGTGAAGCGAAAGTTTCAGTGGTGGCTGTAGCTCAGTTGGTTAGAGTACCGGATTGTGATTCCGGTGGTCGGGGGTTCGAATCCCCTCAGCCACCCCACTGATTCAACCGCATCGGTATCGCCGAAACGGTATTGCAATAAACAGGTCGCCGGCTATAATGTGCGCCTGAGTTTCAAGGGCTGTTAGCTCAGTTGGTAGAGCAGTTGACTCTTAATCAATAGGTCCAAGGTTCGAATCCTTGACAGCCCACCAAGACAGAAGCCATCGGGTCCGCCCGGTGGCTTTTTTCTTCAAGATGTAACCCTTCGCGATGGATCGCCGGTTGCAGTGCTTGTTTCAACGACGTTGAAGAAAGTGCTTGCAACGCCCTCGCGGATCGGGTCATAATTCGCCCCCCGATTTCGGGCTGTTAGCTCAGTTGGTAGAGCAGTTGACTCTTAATCAATAGGTCCAAGGTTCGAATCCTTGACAGCCCACCAGACGAAAGCCACTTGGTCCGCCAAGTGGCTTTTTTCTTGCCTGCGGCAGCGTCGGTAGATCCCCGTCATGGGTGGATATCGCAGGCATTGAGGGGTTCATCCACGCATGGCGTGGATCTACTGAAGCGTGGCTGAAATCAGCGTCACATGCGTCATCAGCATGTTCAATGCTGTGAGCTGCTTCTCACCGGTTGCTGCCGGCATCGCTCCCAATAGTTGTTCCGCGCCGAAGGCGCATGCATGAGGAGTGCTTCGATGACGTTCAACAAGAGCATGGGCGTGATGCTGGCCGCCGTGGTGGTGGTCGCCCTGTCGGGCTGCAGGGCGGACGAGGCGGCCACCGCCGCTGCACCGGACTACGCGCGGACGGTCGAGCGATCTGCGGATGTCGACCACGTCGCTGCACAGCCGGTGGAGGGCCGCGACACCAGGCATCCGGCCGGGGCGACAGGGGAGGCGCTGCCTGCTGGCGCGGTTGAAATGACCCACTCCGCCGATGGCGCCACGCTGGAAACGCCCAGTGGTGATGCGGCCGGCGTCCCTGCGGGCGAAACACCCGAGCCCGCGCCGGCCGCCCGCTGACCCGGATCGGCCTGGGGCGGGATGCGCCCAGGCCGGCTCCAAAGGGTAATTTCCCTGTTCAGTTTTGTGGAAGCCTTCCGCTTTCCGCCCCCGCCTGCAACAATGAACACCTGAGCCGGCCACGCGAAAGTGGCGGAATTGGTAGACGCCCTGGATTTAGGTTCCAGTGCCGCAAGGCGTGGGGGTTCGAGTCCCCCCTTTCGCACCAGGCCGGCCCGTCCCCCGCCCAGTCGGGCATTCCGCGTCAACCCCTGCGCCCGGCCGTGCTGGCGGCGCCGCCCGAATTGGGCGAAACTAAAGGGCTGCGGCAAGCAGGCGCGTCATCGACGTCGTGTCCTTACAACCGTTTCATCCATCATCGAGCCGGGGGCCAGGGCGCCACCGGTGGCAGGAGTCAACATGCAAGCTTCGATTGAAACCATCGGCAACCTGGAACGCCGCCTGAGCTTCTCGCTGCCGGAAGACCGTCTGCAGAGCCACATCAACGGCCGCCTGGGCGAAATCGCCCGCACCACCCGCATCAAGGGTTTCCGTCCGGGCAAAGTGCCGGCCAAGGTGATCGAGCAGCGCTTCGGCGCGCAGGTCCGTGGCGAGGCGCTGGACGGCCTTCTGCGCGAAACCTTCGACGCCGCCGTGCGTGAGCACGACCTGCGCATCGTCGGCAGCCCGCGCATCGACAAGGGTGACGAGGGTGAGTTCTCCTTCGTGGCCACCGTCGAAGTGGTGCCGGACTTCGGTGACATCGACGTCAGCAAGCTGACCGTGGTGCGCCACACCGCCGAAATCACCGATGCCGACATCGACCAGATGATCGAGAACCTGCAGACGCAGCGTCGCAGCTGGTCGCCGGTCACCCGTGCCGCGCAGGACGGCGACCTGGTCGCACTGGAAACCTGGTCGCAGGCCGGTGACGAGCGCCTGCCGGCCGAAGGCACCGAGAAGGGCAGCATCGTGCTCGGCCAGGGCATGATGTTCGAGACCATCGAGCAGGGCCTGGTCGGCATGGCCAAGGACGAAGAGAAAACCCTGGACGTCGAGTTCCCGGCTGACTGGCGCGTGCCGGCGCTGGCGGGCAAGACCGTGCAGGTCACCGTGAAGGTCAGCGACGTGTCCGAGCCGGTCGTGCCGGCCGTCGATGAAGCCTTCATCAAGAGCTTCGGCGTGAAGGGTGGCGACGTCGAGCAGTTCCGCAGCGACATCCGCGCCAACCTCGAGCGTGAGCTGAAGGGCGCACTGATGAACCGCCTGCGTCGTGAAGTCGGTGAGCAGCTGATCGCGGCCTATTCGTCGGTGGAAATGCCGCCGCGCCTGGTCGAGAACGAAGCCCGTGCCATGCTGGCCCAGCAGGTCGAGCAGATCCGCCGCAGTGGCCGCAACCCGGGCGAGATCCCGGCCGACGCCCACGAAGGCTTCAAGGACGCTGCTGCCAAGCGTGTGCTGGTCGGCCTGGTGGTCGGCGAAGTGGCCCGCAGCAACGACCTGCGCCTGGAGCCGAAGCGTCTGAATGAAACGATGCGTCTGATCGCCTCGACCTACGAAGAGCCGGAACAGGTCATTGAGATGTACCGCAACGACCCCCAGCTGATGTCTGGCCTGCAGAACCGCGTGATGGAAGAGCAGGTGATCGACTGGATCGCCGAGCGCGCCCAGCACACTGAAGAAAAGCTGTCGTTCCAGGACGCGATCCGCCAGTAATCCCTGGCGGATTGCCGGATACCCCGCGCCAGCCCTGGCGCGGGGGTGTTTCCCCCCAAGATAGGTACCTCACGAAATGGACAACCGAACCAAAGCCCTGAACATGGTTCCCATGGTGGTCGAGCAGACCAGCCGCGGCGAGCGTGCCTACGACATCTATTCGCGCCTGTTGAAGGAGCGCCTGATCTTCCTGGTTGGCCCGATCGACGATCACATGGCCAACGTGGTGGTGGCGCAGCTGCTGTTCCTGGAAGCGGAAAACCCGGAAAAGGACATCAGCATCTACATCAACTCGCCGGGTGGCGTGGTCACCGCCGGCATGGCGATCTACGACACCATGCAGTACATCAAGCCGGACGTGAGCACCATCTGCGTTGGCCAGGCCGCCTCGATGGGCGCGCTGCTGCTGGCGTCCGGTGCGGCGGGCAAGCGCTATGCGCTGCCGAACTCGCGGGTGATGATCCACCAGCCGCTGGGTGGCTTCCAGGGCCAGGCCACCGACATCGACATCCACGCACGCGAGATCCTGACCCTGCGTGCGCGCCTGAACGAAGTGCTGGCCAAGCACACCGGCCAGTCGCTGGAGACCATCGCGCGCGATACCGAGCGCGACAACTTCAAGAGCGCGGTCGATGCTGTCGCCTACGGCCTGGTCGACCAGGTCCTGGAGCGTCGTCCGGAAGAGTCGATCCAGGCCGGCTGACCGGCACTCACGGGGCCATGGCAGGCCCCGTTCCTGCAGGGTCGGGTGGACTGATGTCCCTCCGGCCCTGTGTTATTCTCGAATCGAACCCCCGTTCAGCGGGTGGGGTAACTGGGTAAGCGAAGCATGAGCGAAGACCGCCAAGGTCGTTCCACGGACACCGGCAAGATCCTCTACTGCTCTTTCTGCGGCAAGAGCCAGCATGAAGTGCGCAAGCTGATTGCCGGTCCGAGCGTGTTCATCTGCGATGAGTGCGTGGAGCTGTGCAACGACATCATCCGAGAGGAGCTTGAGGAAAAGGCGCAGTCGGCGCGCAGTTCGCTGCCCAAGCCGCGCGAGATCCTCGAGGTGCTCGACCAGTACGTGATCGGACAGAACCGCGCCAAGCGGACCCTGGCCGTGGCCGTGTACAACCACTACAAGCGCATCGAGAGCCGCCAGAAGAACGACGAAGTCGAGCTGGCGAAGTCGAACATCCTGCTGGTCGGTCCGACCGGTTCGGGCAAGACCCTGCTGGCCGAGACCCTGGCCCGCCTGCTCAACGTGCCGTTCACCATGGCCGACGCCACCACGCTGACCGAAGCCGGTTACGTGGGCGAGGACGTGGAGAACATCATCCAGAAGCTGCTGCAGAAGTGCGACTACGACGTCGAGAAGGCACAGCAGGGCATCGTCTACATCGATGAAATCGACAAGATCTCGCGCAAGAGCGAGAACCCGTCGATCACCCGCGATGTGTCCGGCGAAGGCGTGCAGCAGGCCCTGTTGAAGCTGATCGAAGGCACCGTGGCCAGCGTTCCGCCGCAGGGTGGGCGCAAGCATCCGCAGCAGGAATTCCTGCAGGTGGACACCAAGAACATCCTGTTCATCTGCGGCGGCGCGTTTGCCGGCCTGGACAAGGTGATCCAGCAGCGCTCCAACGACGCCGGTGGCATCGGTTTCGGCGCCAAGGTGAAGAGCAGCGAGCGCAAGCAGGAAGTGGGCAAGGTGCTGGCTGAAGTCGAGCCGGAAGACCTGATCAAGTTCGGCCTGATTCCCGAGTTCGTGGGCCGCCTGCCGGTGGTCGCGACCCTGGAAGAGCTGGACGAGCCGGCCCTGATCCGCATCCTGACCGAGCCGAAGAACGCCATCACCAAGCAGTTCAAGAAGCTGTTCGAGATGGAGAACGTCGAGCTGGAGTTCCGTCCGGACGCCTTGTCGGCCATCGCCAAGAAGGCGCTCAAGCGCAAGACCGGTGCCCGTGGCCTGCGCACCATCGTCGAATCGGTCCTGCTGGACACCATGTACGACCTGCCGTCGCAGGAAAACGTCAGCAAGGTTGTCGTGGATGAATCGGTGATCGAGCACAAGTCCGAGCCGTACCTGATCTACCAGACCCCGCCGGTCCCTGAACAGAAGGCCGCCGGCGCCGAATGATTCTTTCAACTTGTTGAATAGAAAGAATTTTCTCGGAACGTCTTGCATCTGAAAGCCGATGGCCCCATAACGGGGCCATCGGCTTTTTTTGTCTCCGGAAGATGCCCTCCCGGAGACGGTTTTCCCCTTCCCTGGAGCCCCCATGGCCCGTTCCCCAAGTGAGACCCTCGACCTGCCGGTCCTGCCGCTGCGCGACGTAGTGGTATTCCCGCACATGGTCATCCCGCTGTTCGTCGGCCGCGACAAGTCCATGCACGCGCTGGAACAGGCGATGGAAGCAGACAAGCGCATCCTGCTGCTGGCGCAGAAGTCGGCCGAGACCGATGACCCGCAGGCCGCCGACCTCTACCAGGTCGGCACCCTGGCGCAGGTCCTGCAGCTGCTGAAGCTGCCTGACGGCACCATCAAGGTGCTGGTCGAAGGCCTGTCGCGCGTGCAGGTGACCAGCGTCAGCGAACGCGATGGATCGCTGCACGGCCAGGCCGTGGAAATCGAGGCCGCCGATGCACGTGAGCCGCGCGAAATCGAGGCCATCGCCCGCTCGCTGATGTCGCTGTTCGAGCAGTACGTCAAGACCAACCGCAAGCTGCCGCCGGAACTGCTGCAGACCCTGGCCGGCATCGATGAGCCGACACGCCTGGCCGACACCATCGCCGCCCATATCAGCGTGCGGTTGTCGGACAAGCAGCGCCTGCTGGAAACGCTGGCGGTGGGCGAACGCCTGGAGATGCTGGTCGGCCTGGTCGACGGCGAGATCGACGTGCAGCAGATGGAAAAGCGCATCCGCGGCCGCGTGAAGTCGCAGATGGAAAAGAGCCAGCGCGAGTACTACCTCAACGAACAGATGAAGGCCATCCAGAAGGAACTGGGTGACCTGGACGATGCGCCGGGCGAACTGGAAGAGCTGGCGCGCAAGATCGCCGAAGCGGGCATGCCCAAGCCGGTGGAAGCCAAGGCGCGCAACGAGCTCAACAAGCTCAAGCAGATGTCGCCGATGTCTGCCGAAGCAGCGGTCGTGCGCAACTACCTGGAGTGGCTGCTGGGCGTGCCGTGGAAGAAGCGCAGCAAGGTGCGCAAGGACCTGAAGGCCGCGCAGGACACCCTCGATGCCGATCACTACGGCCTGGAGAAGGTCAAGGAACGCATCCTTGAATACCTGGCGGTGCAGTCGCGGGTGAAGCAGATGAAGGGTCCGATCCTGTGCCTGGTCGGGCCGCCGGGCGTGGGCAAGACCTCGCTGGGCCAGTCCATCGCCAAGGCCACCAACCGCAAGTTCGTGCGCATGTCGCTGGGCGGCGTGCGCGACGAAGCCGAGATCCGTGGCCACCGTCGTACCTATGTCGGTTCGATGCCGGGCCGCATCGTGCAGAACCTCAACAAGGTCGGCAGCAAGAACCCGCTGTTCGTGCTGGACGAGATCGACAAGATGTCGATGGACTTCCGTGGCGATCCTTCCTCGGCGCTGCTGGAAGTGCTCGATCCCGAGCAGAACAACGCGTTCAACGACCACTACCTGGAAGTGGACCTGGACCTGTCCGAAGTGATGTTCGTGGCGACCTCCAACTCGCTCAACATCCCCGGCCCGCTGCTGGACCGCATGGAAGTGATCCGCATCCCCGGTTACACCGAGGATGAGAAGCTCAACATCGCCACCCGTTACCTGTCGCCCAAGCAGATCAAGGCCAACGGCCTGAAGCCGGAAGAGCTGGAGATCGGCAGCGATGCCATCCAGGACATCGTGCGCTACTACACGCGCGAATCCGGCGTGCGCAACCTGGAACGCGAGATCGCCAAGATCTGCCGCAAGGTGGTGAAGGAAATCGCGCTGGGTGGGCCGCAGCCGGTGGCGAAGGCGAAGAAGGGCGCGCGCAAGTCCAAGGCGCTGGTGAGCGTGTCGAGCAAGAACCTGGACAAGTACCTGGGCGTGCGTCGCTTCGACTTCGGCCGTGCCGAAGAAGAGAACGAGATCGGCCTGGTCACGGGCCTGGCCTGGACCGAAGTCGGTGGCGATCTGCTGCAGATCGAATCGACGCTGGTACCGGGCAAGGGCCAGCTGATCCTGACCGGCCAGCTCGGCAACGTGATGAAGGAATCAGCGTCGGCGGCGTTGTCGGTGGTGCGTTCGCGTGCCGAGCGCTTCGGCATCGATGCGGACTTCCTGCAGAAGCACGACGTGCACCTGCATGTACCCGATGGTGCGACGCCGAAGGATGGCCCCAGTGCCGGTGCGGCAATGGTGACCTCGCTGGTGTCGATGCTGACCAAGGTCGCCGTGCGCGCCGATGTGGCGATGACCGGCGAAATCACCCTGCGTGGTCGCGTCACCGCGATCGGCGGCCTCAAGGAGAAGCTGCTGGCGGCCCTGCGCGGCGGAATCCGCACGGTGATCATCCCCGATGAGAACCGCAAGGATCTTGCTGACATTCCGGCCAACGTCACCCGCGACCTGGAGATCGTGCCGGTGAAGTACATCGAGGAAGTGCTCGATCTGGCCCTGGAACGTCCGCTGGCACCGAAGAAGACGCGCAAGAGTGCGCAGCGCGTCACGGTGCGCAGCAAGGCCAAACCGAGTGGAAACGCGCGCGTCAAGCATTGATGCGTCCTGTCGAAATGCTTGAAACCCGCGTCGTTGCTGGCTTTCCAGCTTGCGTGGGGGTAGGGCCGCTGGTATAAAAGCAGCACTCGCGAATGAGTGATCGCAGTCAGCGCTCACTGAATTCGGCGAACCGTTTCCACATGGCAACCGCATGCAGACGTCGTGCGGTTGCTTCCCTGTCGAATACGCGGAACCCACCGCCAAAGGAGTTGTAAAGAATGAACAAGACCGAATTGATCGATGCCGTTGCTGAAGCTGCCGACCTGACCAAGGCCGAGTCCAGCCGCGCTGTCGATGCCGTCGTTGCTGCCGTCACCAAGGCGCTGAAGGACGGCGATGCGGTCACCCTGGTTGGCTTCGGTACCTTCCAGGTCCGCGACCGTGCTGCCCGCACCGGCCGCAACCCGAAGACCGGCGACACCATCAAGATCGCTGCTTCGAAGAATCCGTCGTTCAAGGCTGGTAAGGCCCTGAAGGATGCTGTAAACTAAGCGGCTCGCTGGGGTGCTTAGCTCAGCGGTAGAGCGTCTCCTTTACACGGAGAGGGTCGGGGGTTCGAAACCCTCAGCACCCACCACAGCACCGCGGTAAGTTTGAAATGTGGAGCGGTAGTTCAGCTGGTTAGAATGCTGGCCTGTCACGCCGGAGGTCGCGGGTTCGAGTCCCGTCCGCTCCGCCATTTTCAACGAGGCCCCCGGCCGAAAAGCTGGGGGCCTTGTTTTCTCTCCAACCAACCGGTTGTAGAGAAAACAAAGAGGTCTGCAATACGGAGCGGTAGTTCAGCTGGTTAGAATGCTGGCCTGTCACGCCGGAGGTCGCGGGTTCGAGTCCCGTCCGCTCCGCCATTGCAAAACTCTTAAATCCTCGTGAAAAAACTTTGAAAAAAGTGTTCAGCGGGGTAGGTTTTCAGGAAGTCTTCGGATATACTGAGCGCCTGCAAAGTTTCAAGCGCGGAGCGGTAGTTCAGCTGGTTAGAATGCTGGCCTGTCACGCCGGAGGTCGCGGGTTCGAGTCCCGTCCGCTCCGCCAACTCTAAGAGCCCTCGACGCAAGTCGGGGGCTTTTTCTTTGCGCCGTTTCCATCATTCGATGCGCGCGAACCTGTAGATCGCCTGGGCGGGATGGCGCCAGGCCCTGCTGCCACTGCTTTTGGTCCACGCCGCGAAGCGGGTTACACTGCCGGGCTCGCCAATCAAGCCTTGTGATTCCTCACCATGCTGCAGAAACTCCGCGACAAGACCTCAGGCTGGATCGTCACCGTGATCCTGGGGCTGCTGATGATTCCGTTCCTGTTCGTGATCGACAACAGCTACCTCGGTGGCGTCGGCGCACAGAACGTCGCCAAGGTTTCGGCACCGCCGACCTGGTGGCGCTCGGCACCGTCCTGGTGGCCGGTGCGCATGATGTGGCAGCACCATGAGATCAGTGCACAGGACTTCCGCACCCGTTTCGAGCAGGAACGCATGCGCGAACGCCAGCAGCAGGGCGAGAACTTCGACCCGCGCGCGTTCGAAAGCACCGAGAACAAGCTGGCCGTGCTCGACCAGTTGATCGACGAGCAGGTCGTGCGCCTGGTCGGTGAGCAGGCCGGTGTCGTGATTGGCGACGGCGCTGTGCGCGAATACATCACCACCATTCCGGGCTTCCTGGGCGCCGATGGCAAGTTCAGCGAAAGCAATTACCGTCTGGCCCTGGCCGGTGGCAATCCGCCGCGCACGCCGACCCAGTTCCAGGAACTGGTGCGTGAGAGCCTGCAGCAGTCGGTGATCCCGTCGGGCCTGCAGAATTCCGGCTTTGTCACCCAGGCCGAGACCGAGCGTCTGTTGAAGCTGCTGGGCGAGACCCGCGATGTGGAACTGGCCGCACTGCCGGAAGTTCCGGTGGATACCGCGCCGGTGACCGACGCGCAGATCAAGCAGTGGTACGACAGCCATGGCAAGGATTTCCGCCAGGCCGAATCGGTGTCGCTGGAATATGTCGAGCTCAATGGTGCCAACCTGCCGGCGCCGACTGCGGCCGACGAAGCGACCCTGCGCAAGCGCTATGAAGACGAGAAGGCCAAGTTCACCACGCCGGAACAGCGCCAGGCGGCGCACATCCTGATCACCGGCGACGGTGCTGAAGCCAAGGCCGCCAAGCTGGCTGTCGAAGCAAAGGCGGCAGGTGCCGACTTTGCCGCGCTGGCCAAGGCGAACTCGGAAGATCCCGGCTCCAAGGCGCAGGGCGGTGACCTGGGCTGGGTGGAGCGGGGCGCGATGGTCAAGCCGTTCGAAGATGCACTGTTTGGTGCCAAGGCGGGTGAGGTGATCGGCCCGGTCAAGACCGACTTCGGTTACCACATCATCAAGGTCGCAGCGGTTCGTGGCGGCCAGGGCAAGTCCTTCGAAGAAGTACGCGACACCTTGGCTGCCGAGCAGTTGAAGGCCGACGGCGAGCGCGGCTTCAACGATCTGGCGGGCCGCCTGGTCGATGCCATCAACAAGAGCCCGAGCGACCTGTCCGCGGCCGCCAAGGCGGTCGGCCTGTCGATGCAGACGCTGGGCCCGATCACGCGCACGACCGCCACCGGTATTGCCGCTGATCCGGCCGTGCTGCGTGCCGCCTTCTCCGACGTCCTGGTGCAGGACGGTACCGCCAGCGATCCGATCGCCCTGGGCGGCAGCAGCAACCACAGCGTGGTGATCCGCGTTGCCGCGCATACCCCGGAGCAGGCGCTGCCGCTGGACAAGGCGCGTGAGCAGGTGATCGCCGCGATCCGTGCCGACCGTCAGCGCCAGGCCGGTGACAAGGCCGCCGATGCCCTGCTGGCCAAGCTGAAGGCCGGCGCGACCCTGCAGTCGCTGGCTGCCAGCGAGAAGCTGCAGCTGAGCCCGATGCCGGGCCTGCCGCGCAGCCAGCCGGTGCCGACCCCGGAGATCAACCGTGCGATCTTCAGTGCGCCGCTGCCTGCCGAAGGCAAGCCGAGCTACGGCAAGGTCGACGTCAACGGCCATGCGCTGGTCTTCGCGGTGAACAAGGTCAACCCGGGCGACATCAAGGAAGTGACCGCCGAACAGCAGAAGCAGCTGAAGGACCAGCTGAGCCAGATCGACGGCATGGCTGCTGCCAAGGCCTACATCGAGGCGATGCGCAAGAAGTTCTTGATCCAGACCACCGAAGCGAACCTGTAAGCCCTCCGGCGGGCAGGAACGAAAAGGCCCGGCATTGCCGGGCCTTTTTTGTTGTCGCAACCCTGATCGATCCGTG
Organism: Stenotrophomonas sp. 2694; assembly: GCF_040548715.1. NCBI lineage: Bacteria > Pseudomonadati > Pseudomonadota > Gammaproteobacteria > Lysobacterales > Lysobacteraceae > Stenotrophomonas > Stenotrophomonas sp. 2694. The sequence continues at coordinate 35,206 of NZ_JBEPSG010000013.1, read as the reverse complement.
ACCTGCGCGATGAGTGCCGACCAAGGTCGGCCGCTACCAGAAGCGAAGCGACCTGCTCCTGCTCTTCATCCTTCAATCCGTGGGTGCCACCGGAAACCATCAGGGGACGGGCGGGGTGGGCGCGCGGGGGTGTCCGCGGCATGGATGCCGCGGCCAAGCCCCCAAGGATGGGTTCACGGCGTCCCCCGTGGGTCCACCTCGCTCGTCCCAACTCATGAATGCTGCTGCCGCCACCCGCGAGGGGCTTCGCCGTTGGCCGGAAACGGCGTGTCAGCGCCGCACCGACCTCAGTCTTCGACGCGCAGTACCGCGCCTGGCTTCAGCACGCTGCTGCCGCTCAAGCCGTTCAGCGACAACAGCGCCTTCACCGGCATGCCGTAGCGGCGGGCGATGGTCCATGCCGATTCGCCATTGCGAACGGTGTGGCGACGGTTGCGCGGGCGATCGGCAGCCGAGGCGACCACCTTGGCCACCTGCGGGCTCGGCGCGGCGCTGGCGGTGCTGGCCACTGCGGTGGCAACGGCCGTGCTGGCGATGTCGGCAACGTCCGCGTTGGACGCCGAAACCGGGGCCAGTACGCGGGCCGTGCCCGACGGGCGGTTGCCGGCGGCCAGTGCCGGATTCAGGCGGGCGATCTTCGCCGGGTCCAGCGCGCGCTGGGCGGCCCACTGCTGGACGCTGGTGCCCGCCGGCAGGGTGTGGTCCTTCAGCACCGGCACCGTGCGGTCCAGCGAGGCCATCACGCCCGGCTGATCTTCCACGTCTTCCAGCACGCAGGCCAGGGCATGCAGCTTCTCGACGTAGGCATGGGTGACCGGCGACAGCCCGGGCAGGCCGGCCGGTTTGGCGTTCTGCGCATTCATGCCGGCCTTGCGCATGGACTGCAGCACGCGGTATTCACCGGCGTTGTAGGCCATGGTGGCCAGGCGCCAGTCACCGCCGAACATGCCATGCAGGGTCTTCAGGTAGCGCACGGCGGCCTGGGTGGACTCCACTGCCGACAGTCGGCCGTCGTAGTTGTTGCTCATCGGTACGCGATGGTTGCGTGCCGTGGTGGCGATGAACTGCCACAGGCCGGTCGGGCCGCTGCCGTTGCGGGCATTGGGCCGGTAGCCACTTTCGACGAAGGGAATCAGGGCGAATTCGGTGGGCAGGTTGGCTTTGCGCAGCTCTTCGACCACATAGCCGAACAGCACCAGCGCGTCGTCATCCTGGTTGGCCAACCGCGAAGGCGCATGGGCGAACTGCTTCTGCCAGCGCGGGCTGGTGGCTTCGGCGTCACAGGTAGGTTCTGCAAGGCCGTCGCGGAAGCTGGAGAAGATCTCCTGGCCGTTACGTACCGATGCGGCCGGCAGCGTTGACGGATCCAGCGGCAGGGCCGAGGCGGCGGTCAGGTTCTGGCTGATGCCGGCGCCCAGCGATTGTGCGCCGGCAGTTCCGGCCAACCCCAGGACGAGACCCAGGGCCAGCGGCAGACTTCGGCGACTCATGCGCGGAAGCCGTCTTTCCAGTGCCGGAGACCGGCCATGACGTCGACGTCGTCCACGACTTCGCGCCCCAGGTGCGCCGACACGGCCGCGCGGATGGGCGCCGTGTGGGTACGCAGGAACGGATTGCAGGCAATTTCATCGGCCAGGGATACTGGCAGGGTGGAACGGTCATCGCGGCGCATGGCCAAAGCCTCCTCTTGGCGCTGCAACAAGGCAGCGTTGGCGGGGTCGACATGCCGCGCGAAGACGGCATTTGACACGGTGTACTCGTGAGCGCAACACAGCAGCAGTTGCGCGGGCAGGGCACCCAGCTTGCGCATCGATGCCAGCAGCTGGGACGGCGTACCTTCGAACAGGCGTCCACAGCCCAGGCTGAACAACGAATCTCCGCTGAAAAGCTGTTCAGCGGTGTGAAACGCGATGTGGCTGCGGGTGTGCCCGGGGACGGATAGTACGTGGAACATCCGGCCCAGTGCCTGAACACGTTCACCTTCACCCACCCGCTCGGTGGCCATCGGGATGCGCTCGTCGACCGGTGCGACCACGCGCACGCCGGGGAAACTCGCCTGCAGCGCCGGTACCCCGCCGATGTGATCGTCGTGGTGATGGGTGAGCAGGATGGTGTCCACGCGCACGCCTTGGGCAGCCAGCGCCAGTACCGGCGCAGCGTCGCCGGGATCGACGACCACGGCAGCACCGTCGTCGGCGATCAGCATCCAGATGTAGTTGTCCGCAAATGCGGGCAGGGCAGTCAGTCGCATAGAATTGGACCATGCCCGCGCTGCAGAGCACCCGTCAAGCGAGCCAGGCCCCGTGGTTCGACAGTGAACCGGCGGAGGCCCTGCGCGTGCTCGAACGGCAGCTGCTGCTGCCGCAGCTGTCGCTGCTGCCGACCCGGCCCTGGTTGTGGATCGCCCCCAGCGCCGCCTGGCTGGCGGATGCGCAGCTGGGCGGTCGGGGCCTGCGCCTGCATCGCCAGGGCAGTGGTTACGCCGGCGATACCCGCTGTGCCCTGCCGTTGCCGCTGCCCAACGAGAGCGTCAACGCCATCGTGCTGCAGCATGTGACCGTCGGCGATGCCGACCATCTGCTGGACGAATGCGAGCGCGTGCTGATGCCCGGCGGCCATCTGTGGCTGACCAGCCTCAACCCGTTCAGCCCGTTCCGCACGCGCTGGCGCCAGCACGGGCTGGTGGTGCGCACGCCGCAGCGGATCCGCCAGCTGCTTGAGCGCCATGGGCTGGAATGCGAGGACATGCGTTACCTGGGGCCGATGTGGCAGGGTGCCGGCAGCCGCCGTCGCGGCGGCTGGGCCCCCCTGCGCGCGGCCTGCCTGTTCCACGCTGAAAAACGCACGCTGGCCCTGCCCGGGCCGACCCCGTTGCCCGTGCGTTGGCACGGCACCGTTGCTACCTGATCTGGAGTTGTATTGAAAACCATCGAAATCCACACCGACGGTTCCTGCCTCGGCAATCCCGGCCCCGGTGGCTGGGCGGCGCTGTTGCGCTACAAGGGGCACGAGCGCGAACTGAGCGGTGGCGAAGCGCATACCACCAACAATCGGATGGAGCTGATGGCGGCCATTTCCGGCCTGGAGTCGTTGACCGAGCCCTGTGAGATCGTCCTCTACACCGATTCGCAGTACGTACGGCAGGGCCTGACCCAGTGGCTGCCGGGTTGGATCCGCAAGAACTGGAAGACCGCCGGCGGTGACCCGGTGAAGAACCGTGAACTGTGGGAGCGCCTGCAGGCCGCCACGCTGCGGCACCAGATCGACTGGCGCTGGGTGAAAGGCCATTCCGGCGACCCGGACAATGAACGTGTGGATACCCTGGCCCGCAACGCCGCGATCCAGATCCGCGACGGCAGCCCGGTAAACTGAGCCCATGCGTCAGATCATCCTTGATACCGAAACCACCGGCCTGGAGTGGAAGAAGGGCAACCGCGTCGTCGAAATCGGCTGCGTCGAGTTGTTCAAGCGCCGCCCGACCGGCAATACCTATCACCAGTACCTGAAGCCGGACTGCGAATTCGAACAGGGTGCGCAGGAAGTGACCGGCCTGACCCTGGAATTCCTCGCCGACAAGCCGGAGTTCGCGCAGGTCGTGGAGGAGTTCCTGGCCTTCATCGATGGCGCCGAGCTGATCATCCACAACGCCGCGTTCGACCTGGGCTTCCTCGACAACGAGCTGTCCCTGTTGGGAGAGCAGTACGGGAAGATCACCGACCGCTGCACGGTGATCGATACCCTGGCGCTGGCGCGCGAGCGCTTCCCGGGCCAGCGCAACTCGCTCGACGCCCTGTGCAAGCGACTGGGCGTGGACAACTCGCACCGCGCCCTGCATGGCGGTCTGCTGGATGCGCAGATCCTGGGGGATGTGTACATCGCGTTGACCTCGGGCCAGGAGGAGATCGGCTTCGGGCTGGGCGATGACGATGCCGGTGGCGCTGCGGCGTTGCAGGCGTTCGATGCGTCCAAGCTGCTGCCGCGGCCGCGCGTGGTGGCCACGCCGTCGGAGCAGGAAGCGCATGCGGCGCGTCTGGAACGGCTGCGCAAGAAGGCCGGCCACGCGTTGTGGGACGGCCCGAAGGTGGAAGAAGCCGCGAGCGCGTAGGCGCAGCGGTGGCGTGCGAAATGCAGCCACGCATGGCGTGGTGATGCGTGTGAAATGCAGGCACGCATGGCGTGGCTCTACTGTAGATCCACGCCATGCGTGGATGGCGTGGATCAGTGGCAGCGCACCAGGATCACGGTGATGTTGTCCGAGCCGCCGCCGTCGAGGGCGGAGGCGACCAGGCTGTCCACGCATTCCTGCGCGCTGGCGTCGTCGAAGGCGAGGGTGCGGGCGATGCCGCGGTCATCCACTTCCTCGGTCAGGCCATCACTGCACAGCAGCAACTGCATGCCCGGGCGCAGCTCGCCGCTGGTGGTCGCCACGTTCAGGTGTGCCGGGTCGGTGACGCCCAGTGCCTGGGTGACCACGTTCCGGTGGGGATGGGCGCGCGCCTGCTCGGCGGTCAGGTTGCCCTGCGCGACCAGTTCCTGCACCACGCTGTGGTCCTGGCTGAGCTGGGCAAGTTGGCCATCGCGCCACAGATAGGCGCGGCTGTCGCCGACCCAGGCCACTTCGTAACGGTTGCCCTGCACCCGTGCAGCGACCACGGTGGTGCCCATCGGCAGGCTGTCGTTGCGCCGGCGCGAGGCGCGGATGATCTCTTCGTCGGCGGTGCGGATCGCCTGCGCCAACGGCGCGCCACGGCGGATCTCACGCACGATGGTCTCGCGCGCCAGTGCGCTGGCCACCTCGCCGCAGGCGTGCCCGCCCATGCCGTCGGCTACCAGCCACAGGGCCAGCTCGCCGTCACCGTAATAGGTGTCCTCATTGAGCTCGCGGCGCAGGCCGGGGTGGGTGAGATGTCCGAATTCGATCATGGTGGGTGCTGGGCGAGGGGGTAATGCCGGGGAGAACGGCATCATCACGGCCAAGCGGACATCCGGCAAGCCATGCAGTCAGGAAAATTTCACTTCATTGGGCGCAATGACTTGTCGTCAGCCGCGCTTCCTCGTATGATGCGCGTCCCCGGTTCGCCGGGGAACATCTGGAGAGGTGGCAGAGCGGTTGAATGTACCTGACTCGAAATCAGGCAGGCGTTTATAGCGCCTCGGGGGTTCGAATCCCCCCCTCTCCGCCAGATTAAAAAAGAAGGGCTGCCGAAAGGCAGCCCTTCTTTTTTAATCTGGCGCGGGGATGCGACGACGCTTCGCGCGTCGCCCCAAACGTTGCGATGCAACGTTCGGGCCCCTCCCTTTGCCGGCCTTCCTGCGGATGCTTCAGTAGATCCACGCCATGCGTGGATGCTGTTCGCGTGCGGCGGGTTACCATGTACGTCATCACCTGCTGGAGCCGCCACGATGACCGCTGAAATCCTCGTCCCCGTTTCATTCGGCGAGCTGCTGGACAAGATCTCGATCCTGCAGATCAAGTCCGAGCGCATCAGTGACGAAGGCAAGCTGGCCAACGTACGCAAGGAGCTGTCCGCGCTGGAAACCACGTGGATGGCGCACCCGGCGGCAGTGAAGGACATCGCCAAGCTGCGCGCCGAGCTGAAGTCGGTCAACGAGCAGCTGTGGGAGATCGAGGACGACATCCGCCTGAAGGACAAGGCGCAGGCGTTCGATCAGGGGTTCATCGACCTGGCGCGCAGCGTGTACCTGCGCAACGACGAACGCGCACGCATCAAGAAGGCGATCAACCTGGCGCTGGGTTCGGCGTACGTGGAAGAGAAGTCCTACCAGGATTACACGCAGCGCGCGTAATCCCGGGCGGCCCGACGCAGTAGATCCACGCCATGCGTGGATGGATCTCCCGGGTTGCGGGACGGTGCGGACCAAGGTCCGCACCCCGTAGACAGCGCTCAGCTGCCCGGCGTGCCACTCACCCCAGATGGTCGGCGACGTAACGCTCGAACGCGGCAATGCCGTCCTCGACGGTGATCAGTTCCATCACGTCGTCGAATTCGATCTTGGTGCCCCACTTGAGGTCGGCTGCCTGCTTGCCCAGATACTTGCGCGCCGCGTCGTCGTAGCGGTCCGCGCAGTAGCGGCGGTCCGAATATGGGCCGCTGCGGTTCGGGTTGCTGGCCGCATGCAGGCCCAGCACCTTGGTACCCATTGCGTTGGCAATGTGCATCGGGCCAGAGTCCGGGGTCATCACCAGGTTGGCGCGGGCCAGCAGGGCCGGCAACTGCTTGAGCGTGTCCTTGCCGACCAGGTCCAGCGCCGGAACATCCAGCTGGGCCTGGATGGCGTCGGCCATGCTGCGCTCCAGTTCGCTGCGGCCGCCGCACAGCACGACCCGCCAACCGCGCGTGACGGCATGGTTGGCGACCTCGGCATAGCGGTCGGCGTACCAGTTGCGGCGCACGTGGCTGGAGCAGGGCGAGATCATCAGCACCGGCCGGCCATCGTCCTGCCATTGCGCAGCGGCCCAGTCATAGGCTGCCTGCGGCACGGCCAGGTCCCAGCTGACATCGGTCTGGCGCAGGCCCAGCGGCTCGCAGAAGCTGCCGATGGCATCAAGCACATGGATGCCCGGGCGATCAGGGATGCGTTCGTTGATGAAGAGGCCGTGCAGATCCTTGGAGCGGCTGCGGTCGTACCCGATGCGGCGCTCGGCAGGAATGAAGGCGGACAGCACGTTGGCGCGGAAGGCCACCTGCATCTGCAGCAGGGCCTCGAAACGCCCAGGCGGCAACTGCTTGCGCAGCTCCTTCACTCCGGCCATGCCGGTCTTCTTGTCGTAGGCGTGGAAGGTGACGCCCGGCAGGCCATCGAGCAGCTTCTGCCCGACCTTGTCGATGATCCAGTGGATCGGCGTGTCCGGGCGCGCGGCCTGCAGGGTGCGCACCAGCGGCACTACGTGGGTCACATCGCCAAGAGCGGACAGGCGCAGAAGACACAAGGAGGAGGACGCTGATGCCATGTGTTGTTAGACTCAAAGGAATGGTCGCATTCGACGCCAATGAAGCGCTGACGCCATGCCGCGAGGGTCGCGGCATCGGGGCCATTCTGTTCGACCGCGAGCGGCTGCGGCAAGCCGACATCGGTCTGTTCTCGCCACAGCACTGGGCCGGCAAGGCCCGGCCGGTGGGTGAGGGCGGCCGTGGCAGCGCCTGGTTCGTGGATGCGCCGTTCGGCGCCAGCGTACTGCGGCACTACCTGCGCGGGGGGCTGGCGGCCCGGATCAGCCACGACCAGTACATCTGGCGGGGGGCGGACCGGACCCGCAGCTTTGCCGAATTCCGGCTGATGCGCGCGCTGCGCGAGAAGAAGCTGCCGGTGCCCAGGCCGATTGCCGCCTTCTACATGCGTGAAGGCCTGCGCTACCGCGCCGCGATCCTGATGGAACGGATCGAAGGGGTGCGCTCGCTGGCCGACCGCGCACTGGTGGCCGGGCGCGGGGCGCCGTGGGAGGAAACCGGGCGGATGATCGCGCGCTTCCACCGTGCCGGGCTGGACCATGCCGATCTCAATGCGCACAACATCCTGTTCGATGGCAACGGGCATGGCTGGCTGATCGACTTCGATCGCGGGGTGATCCGCATCCCGGCCACGGCCTGGCGCGAGCGCAATCTCAAGCGCCTGCTGCGCTCGCTGGTCAAGCTGCGCGGTGAGCGCAGCGTGGAAGACGTGGAAAAAGACTACGCGCGCCTGCGTCGCGCCTATGACATGGCCTGGAACCGGGGCACCTGATGGACTGGTCGTTGCGTTTCCTCGGCGTCGGCAATGCGTCGGCGGTCGAGCTGGGTTCGCCGATGTCGGTGATCGAGCGCGATGGCCGGCCCTGGCTGACCATCGACTGCGGCGGCGAAGGCCTGACTGCCTTCAAGGCCCATTACGGGCATATGCCGCAGGCGCTGTTCGTTACCCATGTGCACCTGGATCACGTGGCCGGTTTCGAACGGCTGTTCGTGGATACCTTCTTCAGCGCGCAGCGGCGCGGCAAGGTGCGCCTGTACGTGCCGGCCACGGTGGTGCCGCTGCTGCACAAGCGCATCGGCGATTACCCGAACGTGCTGGCCGAGGGCGGCGCCAACTTCTGGGATGCCTTCCAGCTGATCGTGGTGGGCGATGCGTTCTGGCACGAGGGCGTGCGCCTGGAAGTGTTCCCGGTGCGGCACCACTGGCCGGAGACGGCCTATGGCCTGCGCCTGCAGGGCGCGCTGACCTGGAGCGGCGACACCAGGCCGATTCCGGAAATGCTGGCGCGCTATGCCAGTGACAACGAACTGATCGCCCACGACTGCGGGTTGCACGGCAATCCTTCGCATACCGGGGTGGATGACCTGGAGCGCGAGTACAGCGCCGAGCTGCAGGCACGGATGATGCTGTACCACTACGCCAGCGTGGCCGATGGCCAGGTCCTGGCCGCGCGCGGGCACCGGGTGGCACAGCCGGGCCAGTGTGTTGTGCTGGCCGCGCCGACCGCCCCGCACGTGCTGGCGCAGGATCCGCCGTGAGCAGCGCTGGCGCCGCCGCTTCACCGGCGCTGGCCGCCGAACTGGTGGGGTTGGAACGCGCACTGCATTGCCCGCAGGTGCGCGCAGACCATGAGCGTCTGGCGGCATTGCTGGATGAGGATTTCAATGAGATCGGCAGCTCCGGCCAGTGCTACGGCCGTGAAGCCGCGCTGGAAGAGATCCCGCTGGAGCGTGCGCAGGTGGTGATCGAGTCGGACCAGTACGCCGTGTGGATGCTGGCAGAGTGCTTGGCCCAGGTGCGTTACCGCAGTCGCTATCACGTCGATGACCAACCACAGCGCTGGGTGCTGCGCAGCTCGCTGTGGCGTCAGCATTCAACGGGCTGGCGGATGGTGTTCCATCAGGGTACGCCTGAGGCGCGGTAGCGCCGGGGCATGCCCGGCGAAGGGCCCAACCAAGGCTGGCATCTACCGGAGCGGGGCTTCGCCGAAAAGGCGGTGGCCCCGCCGGCTGACCTCGGCGCCCGCGTCGATCGATACCGTTGCTGCCTTCCGGCCCTGGCGGAGTTTTCGACCTAGCGTCGCGAGGGGCCGACGGGGCCACCATAGAGACGTTGGCCGCCCGGAGGCGGCCGATTCACGGATCAGGGGAAGCAGCGCGTTGTGCGCCGGAGACCACAGCCGGACTGCACATCGGCTTACCGATGGCAGACGCGCATTCTAGCGCAGGCAGGTACGTTGATGCCAGCTTCATGCACTGAATCCGATGTAACCCTGTGCCCCCAGCATCGGCCGGTGGCTGCCGCCGTTGCTAGAATCCGGTCCCAGGAGGAACGACCTCCCCCACATCGGGATTCAATGACCAGGACGGCCTGGCCCTACCAAAGGAGGGCTGTCATGGCCTGGATCTATCTGTTGTTTGCCGGCCTGCTGGAAATCGTCTGGGCCGTGTCGATGAAGCAGTCTGAAGGCTTCACCAAACTCACCCCCACCGTCATCACCATCGTCGGCATGATCGCCAGCTTCTGGCTGTTGGCCGTCGCCATGCGCAGCCTGCCGCTGGGCACCGCCTATACGATCTGGACCGGTATCGGCGCGGTCGGTGCTTTCGTGGTCGGCATCGTGTTCCTGGGCGAGCAGGTCAGCCCGATGCGGATTGGCGCGGCGGTACTGATCGTCGCCGGCCTGGTTCTGATGAAACTCTCCAGCAGCTGAGGCCGGTTACGAATGCGGCGGGAATATGGATATTCCCGTTCTGCAGAAACAAGAGAATATGCATTTTCGGCAAAGTCGTGACGACTGCCGTGATTATTTGACGGCCATCATGAAAATAACGCGCCGGATTCACGTGGTGCTGGCGTTGACGGCCGCACAGTGCGCCCATTCGTCAAGCGAAACCGGGGAGTTTTCGCGCTGACGGACGTGCAGCGGCGCGCAGTTCCTGCAGCGCTTGCACGTGAAAGTGTGACTGTTTTTCAAGGTTGATACCGCAGGTCTTGTTCCCGGGTGGAGCAGGGCAGGACGACATCACCTCCAAAAAACCTGCCTGCTGTGCCACCGGTCATTTCATGGAGATTCACCGATGAACCGCATTTACCGTCTGGTTTTCAACCGTGCCCTGGGTGTGATGCAGGTGGCCTCGGAAATCACCCAGAATCCGACGGGAGGCGGTATCACGGCAACACGGCGCGGGATGAAACTACAGCGATTGGCAGTGGCGTTGGCGGCCACACTGGCCAGCGGCTCGGCGTTTGCAGCCTGCACCACGGCCGGTGCGGTGATTACCTGCGATGGCGCGACGGACCAGAACAATCTTTCCAGTACCGCCAATGGCGTGACCCTGAACATCGCCACCGGCGCGGTGCTGAGCGTGCCGCCGGTACTGGGGGGCACTGCGGTGACGCTGTCCGGCAACGGCATCACGGTGAACAACCAGGGCACGATCGATCCCACCATCAACGGCGGCTTGAGCCTTGCGGCGGCAGGCATGGTGCTGGGCAACAACACTGCCGGTGGCAATACCATCAACGTCAACAACCAGGCGGGCGGCAGCATCAAGGGCCTGGTCAACATCGGTTCGATTCTTGGGTTTGGTGGACAGGCACTGGTCACGCAGAACGCTGCCGGTGGTGTCACCAACATCACCAATGACGGCACCGTGGACATGTCCATCCTCGGGGCGGGGCTGTTCACCACTGCCGACGCCGCTGCCATCGTCAGCTACGGCGGTGCGCAGACCAACCTCACCAACAGCGGCAGCATCACCGGCCGCATAGGTCTGGGCGGATCAACAGCGGGCAACCATGTGATCAACGCCGGCAGCATCACCGGCAGCGTGCACCTGGGCAACTCCACGACGACGGGAAACACGTTCACCGCCGTGTCCGGTTCAAGCGTCAACCGCGGCGTGCTGGCAACGGGCATTGCGGGCGTTCTGGGCACCGTAGGCGTGAATCTGGCCGCTGCCGGCATTGTCGATGGCGGTACCGGTGCCAGCGATCGCCTGCTGCTGCAGAACAGCGCTTCGGGCCCGGGCGCGGGTACCGGCGGGACGGTGACCAACCTCGTTTGGGGCAATTACACTGGATTCGAGAACCTGACCGTCAACAGTGGTACCTGGAATCTGCAAGGTGCCTGGACCGGAACCAGTGCCACGATCAACGATGGCTTGGTCAACTTCAACAACGCGGCGTCATTCGGTACCGGTACCTTCAACGTCAACGGCGGCGCCATCGCGGCATCGGCGGGCGGGCTCACGCTTGCAAATTCCTTTGCGCTCAACACTGGCAGACTGACGTTGGGCGGCACCAACCCCTTCAGCTTGAGTGGTGTGCTGTCCGGTGCTGGCGGCCTGACCGTGACCAACACCGGTGTGGTCACGCTGGGCGGCGCGAACCTGTTCGGTGGTGGCGTCAACCTCAATGCTGGCGGATTGCTGCTGGGCAACGCAGGTGCGCTGGGCAGCGGCAACCTGACGGTAGGTGGTGCCGCGTCGCTGGATACCAGCGGGGCCTTCAATCTCGCCAACAACATCGTCGTCAACGGTGGTGGCAGTCTGAATCTGGTCGGCACCAATGCGTTGACGTTGAACGGTGCGCTGTCTGGTGCCGGCAACCTGGTGAAGAACGGCGCCGGCACGCTCACCCTGGGCGGTGCAAACACGCTTACCGGCAATGTCTCGATCGCGGGCGGCGCGTTGGCGCTCGGTGCAGGTGGCAGCCTGTCACCGACCGCTGCGATCTCGCTCACGGCAGGCACGTCGCTGGACCTCACTGCCGCAGCCAACCAGACCGTCGGCTCGCTGTCCGGGCTTGGTGGAACGGTCAGCCTGGGCACTCGCACACTTGCTCTAGGCGGTCTCGGCAATACCTCCTTCGCCGGCAACTTCACTGGCACTACCGGTGGCCTGGTCAAGGTCGGTACCGGAGTGCAGACACTGTCCGGCAGCAACAGCTTGACCGGTGGTTTTGCCCTGAATGGCGGCGGCCTGCTGCTCGGCAACAACGGTGCATTGGGAACGGGTGTGCTGAGCGTGGGCGGCGAGGTCACGCTGGATGGCACCACCGCAGCGCTCACCCTGGCCAACGACATCACGCTCGGCGCCGGTGGCTCGCTCGCGCTGCAGGGCGGCCAGCCCGTGGTGTTGAACGGGGTGATCTCCGGCGTCGGCAACCTTGGCAAGAACGGCGCATCTCTGCTCACGTTGAACGGCACCAACACGTTCAGTGGCGGCCTCGTCGTCAACGGTGGCGGCCTGCTGCTGGGCAACAGCAGTGCGCTCGGTACCGGCCTGCTGGACATCAACAACGCTGCGACGCTGGATACCTCTTCAGCCCTGACCCTGGGCAATGACGTGATCATCGGCGCGGCAGGTTCGTTGAACGTGCTGGGTGGCAACGCGCTGACACTGGGCGGTGCGATTTCCGGTGGTGGCGGCCTGATAAAGAGCGGGGCTTCGACACTGACGCTCAACGGCGCCAATACCTTCACCGGTGGTTTGAACGTTGCTGCCGGCACGGTGGCGCTGGGCAGTGGTGGCAGCCTGGCCGCGACTGGCGCGGTCAGCCTGTCGGGGGCTGGGGCGGCGCTGGATCTTTCCCTGGGTGGTAACCAGACCATCGGTGCACTGTCCGGCGTGGCAGGTTCCACCGTGGCATTGGGCGGCAATACGCTCACCTTTGGCAGTGCGGCCGACCAGGTCTTCGCCGGTGTGATCAGTGGCGTCGGCGGAGGCCTGGTAAAGAACGGAAGTGGCGTACAGACGTTGACCGGCGCAAACACCTTCACCGGCGGCGTCGCGCTCAATGCTGGCGGTCTGCTGCTGGGCAACAGCGGTGCACTGGGCACCGGCGCGCTCAGCGTCAACGGTGCCGCGACGTTGGACGGCAGCTCTGCGCTGACCCTGGGCAACGCGGTCAACCTCGGTGCCGCGCTGACCCTGGGCGGCAGCAACAACATCACCCTGACCGGCGACATCTCCGGCGTCGGCAGCCTGACCAAGAACGGCGCCTCGCTGTTGACCTTGAACGGCACCAATGGCTTCAGCGGTGGCCTCAACCTCAATGCCGGCAGCGTGCTGCTGGGCAGCAGTGCGGCGGCCGGCACCGGCGCGCTGAACATCGGCGGCAACGTGTCGCTGGACGCGGCGGTTGCGCTGAACCTGAGCAACAACGTGGCCTTGGGTACCGGTGCGATTCTTACGCTCCCCGGCAGCCAGAACATCACGCTGGGCGGCGTGGTGTCCGGCGACGGTGGCCTGGCGAAGAGCGGCGCCACGGTGTTGACGCTCAACGGTGCCAACACCTTCGGTGGCGGCCTGAACCTGGCGGGCGGCGGCCTGTTGCTGGGCAACAGTGGAGCGCTGGGAACCGGCGCGCTGAACGTTGCTGCGAATGCCAGCCTGGATAACAGCATTGCGCTTGACCTGACCAATGCGGTCAACCTTGGCGCCGGCTCGGCACTGACGCTGATCGGCAGCAATGCACTCACGCTCGATGGCGTGATTTCCGGCACCGGCAGTCTGGTCAAGAACGGCGCCGGCACGTTGACCCTCGGCAACGCCAACGGCTTCAGTGGCGGCCTGGCGTTGAATGGCGGCAACCTGCAGTTGGGCAACGCCGGCGCTCTGGGAACGGGTGCGCTCAACGTCGGCGGCAATGCAACGCTGGACACTGCCGCCGCCTACACCGTGGGCAACGCGATCAACCTGGCCTCGGGCACGACGCTTGCCCTGCAGGGCAGCAATGCGCTGACGCTCGGCGGCGTGGTGTCCGGCAATGGTGCACTGGTCAAGAACGGTGCAGCCACACTGACCCTGGCCAATGCGAACACCTACACCGGCAGCACCACGATCAATGCCGGAACCCTGGCGCTTGGCGCAGGCGGCAGCCTGGCTGTCGGGGGTGACGTCACCCTCGGCGGCGCCGGCGCGGGCTTTGACCTATCGGCGGCAACCGGCAACCAGACCATCGGCGCGCTGAATGGCGTGGTCGGTTCGACGGTCGCGCTGGGAGGAAACTCGCTGACCTTTGGTACGGCAGCCGATGCGGTGTTCGATGGCGTGATCAGCGGAGGCGGTGGCCTGGTCAAGGTGGGCGCGGGCGTGCAGACGCTGTCCGCTGCCAACACCTTCGGCGGCGGCGTCAGCCTCAATGCCGGTGGCCTGCTGCTCGGCAATGATGCGGCACTGGGCAGTGGTGCGCTGACCGTGGGTGGCGCGGCCACCCTCGACACCAGCCTGGCGGCAACACTGGTCAACAACATCGCCCTCAATGCCGGCCTGACCGTGCTGGGCAGCAACGCGCTGACGCTCAACGGGGTGATCTCCGGCACCGGCAGCCTGACCAAGAATGGTGCTGCCACGCTGACCTTGAACGGCGTGAACACCTATACCGGCGGCACCAACGTCAACGCCGGCACGCTGGCCCTGGGAGCAGGTGCAAGCCTGGCCGCCAGCGGCATCGTCAACCTGGCAACCGGCGCTACGCTGGATCTCTCCGCGGGCAACGGTGCCCAGACCTTCGGCACCCTGACCGGTAGTGGCACGGTCAACCTGGGCGCAAACTCGATCACTGTCGGCGGACCGACCAACGGTGTCTTCAGCGGATCCATCGCCGGCACCGGCGGCCTGATCAAGGAGGGGACCGGTACTGAAACGCTGACCGGTACCAACACCTTCACCGGTGGCACCCTGATCAATGCGGGAACGCTGGCGATCGGTGCCGGTGGCAGCCTGGCGGCAACCGGTGCAGTCACGCTTTCCGCGCCGGGCACCGGCTTCGACATCTCCGTTGCTGGCAACCAGACCATCGGCGCGCTCAACGGCGTCGCTGGCAGCACCGTGGCGCTGGGCGGAAATACGCTGACCTTCGGCGGCGTTGGCAACGGGACCTTCGATGGCGTGATCGGTGGGACCGGCGGGCTGGTCAAGAACGGTACGGGCATCCAGACGTTGGGCGGCGCCAACGTCTTCGGTGGCGGGGTGGCACTCAATGGTGGCGGCCTGGTGGTGGGCAACAATGCCGCGCTGGGTACCGACGCGCTGACCGTGGGCGCCAACGCATCGCTGGACAGCAGCATCGCTGCGAACCTCGGCAACGACATCGGCCTGCTGGCCGGTGCCACGCTCAACCTGCTTGGCAGCAATGCATTGACGCTGGGCGGGGCGGTCACCGGCGATGGTGGCCTGATCAAGAACGGCGCGGCGACGGTCACCCTGACCGGCAGCAACACCTTCACCGGCGGCACGGTCATCAACAGCGGCACGCTGGCGATCGGGGCGGGCGGCAGCCTGTCGCCGACCGGCGCGGTGAACCTGGCCGGTACCGGCACCTTCGACATCTCCGCCGGCGGCAACCAGAGCATCGGTTCGCTGGCGGGCGTGGCCGGCAGCACGGTGTCGTTGGGGGGCAGCAGCCTGACGCTGGGAGGTACCACCGACGCGACCTTCAACGGTGCCCTGACCGGCAGCGGTGGGCTGGTCAAGAATGGCAGCGGCGTGCAGACCCTCAACGGTGCCAGCACGTTCGGTGGCGGCGTCACCCTCAATGCGGGTGGCCTGGTGGTGGGCAACAACGCTGCGCTGGGAACCGGCACGTTGACCGTTGGGGGCGCTTCCACGCTCGATTCCAGCGGTGCGGTGACCTTGGCCAACAACATGGTGCTCAACGCCGGCCTGACCGTACTTGGCAGCAACGATCTCACCCTCAACGGCAATCTGTCGGGGGCCGGCAGCTTGACCAAGGACGGCGTTGCTACCCTCACGTTGAACGGCACCAACACCTATACCGGCGGCACCTACATCAACGCGGGCACGCTCGCGCTCGGTGCCGGTGCCAGCCTCAGCGCAGGCGGTATCGTCAATCTGGCCACGGGTGCCACCTTCGATCTTTCGGCCGGCAGCGGCACGCAGGTATTCGGCACGCTGATCGGCAATGGCACGGTCAACCTCGGCGCGAACACGTTGACCATCGGCGATGCCACCAATGGTGTATTCAGTGGTTCGATCGGCGGCACTGGTGGACTGATCAAGGAGGGCACCGGTACCGAAACATTGACCGGCACCAACACCTTCACTGGCGGCACCACCATCAACGCCGGCACGCTGGCGATCGGCGCCGGTGGCAGCCTGGCCGCTACCGGCGCAGTGAACCTGGCCAACGCCGGTACCGGTTTTGACATCTCCAGCGGTGGCAACCAGGCCATCGGTACATTGTCCGGCGTTGCCGGCAGCACGATCAGCCTTGGCGGCAACACACTGACCACCAACGCAGCGGGCAACAGCACCTTTGCCGGGGACATCAGTGGCGCCGGTGGCCTGGTCAAGAACGGTGCCGGCGTGCTCGGCCTGACCGGCAGCAACACCTTCGGTGGCGGAGTGGTGCTCAACGCCGGTGGTCTGTCGCTGGGCGGCAGTGGTGCCCTGGGCACCGGCACGCTGACCGTAGGCGGTGACGCCACGCTGGACGGCAGTGTGCCGCTGACCCTGGCCAACAACGTGCAGCTGGCAAGCGGCACGTTGACCCTGCTGGGGGGCACGCCGCTGACGCTGGACGGTGACATCGCCGGCAGTGGCAGCCTGCTCAAGGATGGTGCGGCGACGGTGACCCTGGGCGGCGCCAGCAGCTACACCGGCACCACGACGATCAACAGCGGCACCCTGGCGGTCGCCGCCGGTGGCAGCCTGTCCTCGGCCAGCACGGTGAACCTGGCCGGCGCCGGAACGCTGGACATCAGTGCGGCCGGCAACCAGGCCATTGGTGGCCTGGCCGGTGTTGCCAGCGGCAACGTGGTGCTCGGCGGTTCCACCCTGACCACCGGCGGCAGCAATGCCAGCACCACCTTCGGTGGCACCATCGGTGGCAGCGGTGGCCTGGTGCAGACCGGCACCGGCACGTTGACCCTGACCGGCAACAACACCTACACCGGTGGAACCACCATCAACGGTGGCAGCACCTTGCAGATCGGCAATGGCGGCGCGACCGGTGCGATCGTCGGCGACGTGACCAACAACGGCGCACTGGTGGTCAACCTGTCGGGCAACACGACACTCGGTGGCACCGTCAGCGGCAGCGGTGGCCTGACCCAGGCCGGCAGCGGCACGCTGACGCTGACCGGCAACAATACCTATACCGGCGGCACCACCATCAATACCGGTGGCACCCTGCAGGTGGGCAATGGTGGTGCAACGGGGTCGATCATCGGCGACGTCGGCAACAACGGCAGCTTGGTGTTCAACGTGGGTGGCAACACTACGCTCGCGGGCGCGGTCAGCGGCAGCGGCGGTCTGACCCAGGCCGGTGCCGGTACGCTGACCCTGACCGGCAACAACACCTACACCGGCGGTACCACCATCAACACCGGCGGTACGTTGCAGGTGGGCAATGGTGGCGCCACGGGTGCGATCACCGGCAACGTCAGCAACAACGGCAGCCTGGTGTTCAACGTCGGCGGCAATACCACGCTTGGTGGCGTGGTCAGTGGCAGCGGCGGGTTGACCCAGGCCGGCAGCGGCACGCTGGTCCTTACCGGCAACAACACCTATACCGGTGGCACCACGATCAACACCGGCGGTACCGTGCAGATCGGCAACGGCGGCGCCAGCGGCGCGGTCACCGGCAACATCACCAACAACGGTGGCCTGGTGGTCAACACCGGCAGCACCACCACGCTGGGTGGCAGCATCAGTGGCGCGGGCAGCATCGTGCAGGCCGGCCCTGGCCTGCTCAACCTGGGCGGCAACAGTGGCGGATTCACCGGTACCGGTCAGGTCACCGGTGGTGGCCTGAATGTCACCGGCACCGTCGGTGGCCAATGGACCATCGGCAGCGGCACCACGTTGTCGGGTACCGGCACCATCGGCGGCAGCGCTGGCGGCGTCACCGTGAGCAGCGGCGGTGTGCTGTCGCCGGGCAACGGCCCGGGCAATGGCAGCAGTGGCGGCAACGGTACGGGCGCGATCACCGTGGGCGGCAACCTGACCCTGGCACCGGGCAGCACGCTGTCGGTCGACCTGGGCGCTACCGGCAGTGACGTGGTGCAGGTGGGCGGCAGCGCGAACATCGGTGGTGCATCGGTGGTGGTCAATGCCATCGACCCGAACACCAGCTACCAGCAGGGCCAGCAGTACACGATCATCAACGCAGGCGGCGGCGTCAGCGGGCAGTTCGTGCCTCCCACCACCACCTCGGCGTTCCTCTCACTGAGCCCGGTCTACACAGCGAATGCCGCGCAGCTGAAGATCGATGTGAAGCAGACAGCGGCCTTCGTCACGGCTGCGCAGACCCGCAACCAGCTGGGCGTGGCATCGGCGCTGGACAGCCTGCCGCAGACCGGCGCGGCGCTGGGCCTGTACAACACGCTGCTGGCCTACGACACCGCCACCGCGCGCAACGCGTTCAACCAGCTCTCCGGTGAAGTGCATGCAGCCAGCCGTGCAGTGCTGCTGTACGACAACTACCTGGAAGAGGGCATCCGCCAGCGTCTTGGCAGCGAGTTGCCGACGGTGCGTGGCGAGCGTGCTTCGGCATGGCTGGCGGGTAGCGGCAAGGTGTTCAAGCAGGACGGCGATGGCAACGGTGACGAGATCCGTGCCAACCGCAATGCACTGATGGCCGGCGTCGATTGGAAGCTCGGCGAGCATGTGGTGCTGGGTGCGGCGGCGGGCAGCGAGCGGCTGGACACGCGGCTGTACGATCGCCAGTCGCGTGCACGCCTGCGTGGCAACACCTATGGACTGTATGCGCAGGGCGAGTGGAACAACGGATTTGCGGTCGGTGGCAGTGTGTCGCGCGGCGATTACCGCACGCGCACCACGCGTGAAGTGCCGCTGCTGGCACAGACGCTGCACAGCCGCCAGGATTCGGATGTCACCATCGCCCAGATCGAAGGCAGCTGGACCTGGACCCATGGCAGGACGCAACTGCAACCGTATGTGCAGTTCACCAAACACTGGGTGGACAGCGATCGCGCGGTGGAGCAGGGCGGCAGCGCGGCGCTGGTGCTGGAGGGCGGCAAGGACACGCTCAATGTCAGCACCGTCGGCGTACGCGGCCGCTGGGATGTGGGCAGCGGCGAGCGCTATCCGGCACAGCTGACGGTCGGGCTGGGCTGGCAGCATGCGTCCGGTGACACCGACGTGGCCAGCCGGCAGAGCTTCGCCGTCGGTGGCACTGCGTTCGATGCCTACAGTGCCGTGATGGCGCGCAACGCACTGGTCAGCCAGGTCGGTGTGGCCGTCGGCCTGGGACGCAGCAGCCAGCTGTCGCTGTTCGTGCAGGGCCAGCATGGCGACGGTCGCAACGATATCGGTGGCCAGTTGAACCTGCGCGTCGGGTTCTGAGCCAGCGCGTGTCTTCGACGGATCCACGCCATGCGTGGATCCGTCGAGAGCCGGGTTACAGCACCCGCTGCATCTCCACGGCGTCGATTCCGGCGCCGTGGCCATCGGCTACCACGCGTACCACCTGGAAGCCGAGGCCGGCATAGAAGCCCTGCGTGTGCTGGCTGGTGCTGAGCGTAATGCGCTGGACCGATGGGTCTGCTTCAGCCTGATGCAGGCGGGCCACTGCCAGCGCGCGTCCCAGCCCCTGTCTGTGGCGACTTCGTTCGACCATGCCCCAGCACAAGCTGGCGCTGCCATCGCCGCAGTGCCAGAGGCCGCCGCAGGCCACCACCTGGCCCTCGACCTCGATCACCTGGAAGGCGCGCTGCACGGCATGTTCGTGCAGGAAGCGCTCGAAGTCACCCCGCTCTGCGGGTGCGAAGTAGGTGGGCACGTTGCTGTCGAAGATCGACAGGCAGGCGGTGATGTCGGTGCAGCGGTAGGGGCGGGGTGTCATGAATGACTGTCATCGTGGTGGCGGGCACATTGTGCGCGAGGTCCGGACCATTGATGTCCGGATATGGCGAGCCCGGAAACCGGTCCGGACGCAGACTGCGGGTCCCCGTCATCAGGAGTTTCCATGTCCAACGTTCACCAGAACTTCGTTCAACTCCATCAACGCGCTGGTCTTTATGTGCTGCCCAACGTATGGGATGCCGGTGGCGCCCGCCTGGTCCAGCAGCTGGGAGCTGTCGCGGTGGGAACATCGAGTGCTGCCATGGCGTGGTCCTGCGGTTATGCCGATGGCGGTGCGCTGCCGGATACCGCGCTGCTGCAGCGGGTTTCAGAAATTGTTGGTGTGACCTCGCTGCCGGTCACGGTCGATATCGAGGACGGTTACAGCGATGTCCCCGATGCGGTCGCTGAGCGGGTGCTGCGCCTGGTGGAGGCGGGTGCGGTAGGGATCAACATCGAAGACGGTGCCGGCAGCCCTGCGGCGCTGGTGGGCAAGATCACCGCCATCCGTTCGGCGCTGGGCGGACGATCGCTGTTCATCAATGCGCGCACCGATGTGTATCTGCGCGGCCTGGCCGAACGGGACGAGGCGGTCAGGATGAGCATCGATCGGCTGCAGGCCTATGCACGTGCCGGTGCCGACGGCGGCTTCGTGCCCGGGCTTCACGCGCTGGACGAGGCTGCTGCAGTTGCCAGCGGCGTGTCGCTGCCTCTCAACCTGATGTGGCTGCCGGGGATGGCGCCGTTTGCTGCGCTGTCGCAGGCCGGTGTGCGGCGGCTCAGCGCGGGTCCGGCCTTGTTCATGCACGCATGGACAGCGATGGCTGCGGCGACCACGGATTTTCTCGGCGGTGTGATGGCGATGCCCGAGGGCGCACCGGGCTATGCGGCCTTGAACCAGCTGTTCAGCGAAAGGTGAGGGCGCCAAGGCGGGGCGCGCCGACAGGCTCGACCACGGGCGGGTAGTCGATGCGACCGGGCCGAGGCATCCACGCATGGCGTGGATCTACTGCCATAGCTGGAGGAACAAGCCCCTCTGTTGAGGGGCTGCCCCGACAGGGGCGGGGAGAGGCCGGCGAAGGGAGGGGCCCGAACGTTGCGCAGCAACGTTTGGGGCGAAGCGCGCGCAGCGCACTTCGCGTCCCCAGCCAGATTAATAAAAAGGGCTGCTGTCCGGCTCTATCCCTGCAGGCCGTCGAACCTGGGCGGACGCGGTTCCTTCGGTCATCCACGCATGGCGTGGATCTACTGCCGTATCTGGGGGAACAAGCCCTTCTGTTGAGGGGCTGCCCCGACAGGGGCGGGGAGAGGCCGGCGAAGGGAGGGGGCCGAACGTTGCGCAGCAACGTTTGGGGCGAAGCGTGCGGAACGCGCGTCGCGTCCCCAGCCAGATGATTAAAAAAGGGCTGCTGTCCGGCTCTACCCCTGCAGGCCGTCGAACCTGGGCGGACGCGGTTCCTTCGGTCATCCACGCATGGCGTGGATCTACTGCCGTATCTGGGGGAACAAGCCCCTCTGTTGAGGGGCTGCCCCGACAGGGGCGGGGAGAGGCCGGCGAAGGGGGGGCCCGAACGTTGCGCAGCAACGTTTGGGGCGAAGCGCGCGCAGCGCACTTCGCGTCCCCAGCCAGATAAATAAAAAAGGCCGCCCGAAGGGCAGCCTTTTTTATTTATCTGGCGGAGAGAGGGGGATTCGAACCCCCGAAGCGCGGTTTAGACGCTTACACACTTTCCAGGCGTGCTCCTTCAACCACTCGGACACCTCTCCGGATCCCTGCCATCGGCAAACGCCTCAGCAGGGGCGCAGATTCTAGCGGGCGCAGCGGCAGGACACAAGCACTGGTTTGCAGGGCGAGAGGGCTGGACAGGCGTGGCACAATGGAACATCCGATGGAAGACGGTGGCCTGATGTCCTATCTCGTCCTTGCCCGCAAGTGGCGTCCGAAGCGTTTTGCCGAGCTGGTGGGCCAGGAACACGTGGTCCGTGCGCTCAGCAATGCGCTCGACAGCGGCCGGGTCCACCATGCGTTCCTGTTCACCGGTACCCGCGGCGTGGGCAAGACCACGATCGCGCGCATCTTCGCCAAGTCGCTGAACTGCGAGCAGGGCACCAGTGCCGATCCCTGCGGCCAGTGTGCGGCCTGCCTGGACATCGACGCCGGTCGCTACATCGACCTGCTGGAAATCGATGCCGCGTCCAATACCGGCGTGGACGATGTGCGCGAGGTGATCGAGAACGCCCAGTACATGCCCTCGCGTGGCAAGTACAAGGTGTACCTGATCGACGAAGTGCACATGCTGTCCAAGGCCGCGTTCAATGCGCTGCTGAAGACGCTGGAAGAACCGCCGGAACATGTGAAGTTCCTGCTGGCCACCACCGATCCGCAGAAGCTGCCGGTCACCGTGCTCAGCCGCTGCCTGCAGTTCAACCTCAAGCGCCTGGATGAAGATCAGATCCAGGGGCAGATGACCCGAATCCTCGCCGCCGAGGAGATCGAGTCGGACCCGACCGCCATCGTGCAGCTGGCCAAGGCCGCCGACGGCAGCCTGCGTGATGGCCTGTCGCTGCTCGACCAGGCCATTGCCTATGCCGGCGGTGCGCTGCGTGAGGATGTGGTGCGCACCATGCTGGGCACGGTCGACCGCACCCAGGTGGCGGCCATGCTCGATGCCCTGGCCGAGGGCGATGGCCCGCGTCTGCTGCAGGTGGTGGCGGCGCTGGCCGAGTTCTCGCCGGACTGGAGCGGGGTGCTCGATGCGCTGGCCGAGGGCCTGCACCGCATCCAGGTGCAGCAACTGGTGCCGGGCGCGTCCGCCGCTGCCGAGGGACTGGATGCCAGCGTGTTTGCTGAACGCCTGCGCCCGGAAGTGGTCCAGCTCTGGTATCAGATGGCCCTGAATGGTCGTCGCGATCTGCCATTGGCGCCCAGCCCGCGCGCCGGCTTTGAAATGGCCGTGCTGCGCATGCTGGCGTTCCGCCCTGCGGCTGCCGTGCCGTCGGTGCCGCGTGCTCCGGAATCCTCCGGTGGCAGCGCACCGACCGGTACGGGCCAGACCGGGGGCGGCCTTGCTGGCAGCCACGAGGGAGCTGCACCGGCCGCTGCTGCGGCACCAGAAGCCGCAGCGGTCACCCAGGCAGTTGCGGCACCCGTGTTGGCGGAGGCAACCGCGCAGACGCCGAACCCGGCGCCACAGCGCGAACCCGAGCCGGAGCCCGAGCCGACCCCGGAACCGGATCCGACCCCTGAACCTGAACCGGCTCCGATCGAGGAACCCGGGTCACCGCTGCCGATGAAGGCACAGTTGGCTCCCGAGGCGGCCACGCCCAACGCACCTGCCGAGGCAGATGACCTGCCGCCTTGGGCGACCGACGCGGCTGGCGCGCGCGATGAAGCGCTGGCGGCCGAGATGGCAACGCCCGACGCGGCCATGGTCGCTCCGTGGCACGAGCCGCCGGCGCCGGCTTCACCGCCGGTTGCAGAGGCTGTTGCCGCGCCGGAGCGTTCGTTCCGTGCCGAGGGTATCGACATCGCCCCGGCACCGGTTGCGGCAAAGGAAAAAGCCTCGCCGGCAGGCAGCGTCAGTGACCTGGCCTGTGCCGAAGACTGGCTCGACCTGATCGCCAACAGTGGCCTCAGCGGTCCGTCGCGACAGCTTGCGGCCAATGCGGCCTTCATCAGTTGCCAGCATGGGGTCTTGAAACTGGGCCTTTCGCCCGGATTTGAATACCTGCGCTCCGAGCGCGCGCTGGCAGCGTTGGGCGAGGTGCTGGAAAAGTCCCTTGGTCACGCGCTGAAGATCGTGGTCGAAACCGTGGAAACCGAGCAGGTCCCGGCCGAGACCCTGCACCAGCGCGCCGACCGCCAGCGTGGCGAGCGGCAGCAGGCTGCCGAGGCCATTTTCATGGACGACCCGGAAGTCCAGCTGCTGATCCAGCAGCACGGCGCCCGGGTTGTTTCCGATTCCATCCGTTCTTTTGACGAGTAAGACGACATGCGCGGCAATATCGCCCAACTGATGCAGCAGGCCCAGAAGATGCAGGAAAACCTGCAGAAGGCCCAGGAAGAAATCGCCAAGATCGAAGTGACCGGCAGCGCCGGTGGCGGCATGGTCAGCGTTACCCTGACCGGCGCCAAGGAGTGCCGCAAGGTACGCATCGATCCGTCGCTGGCCAGTGATCCGGAAATGCTGGAAGACCTGATCGCCGCCGCCTTCAACGACGCATCGAACAAGATCGACGCCGAGTCGAAGTCGAAGATGGGTTCGGCCACTGCCGGCATGCAGCTGCCGCCGGGCATGAAGATGCCGTTCTGATGTCCGGCCTGGCACCCGCACTGCCGGGTGCCATGCACTGTGTAGCGTCGAGCGTGCTCGATTGCCCGCAACTTCCAGTCGAGCACGCTCGGCTCTACAGAACACGCCGCCGTGTCCGCACCCCTGCTTGAACAACTGATCGATGCACTGCGGGTGTTGCCTGGCGTAGGCCAGAAGACGGCCCAGCGCATGGCTTACCACCTGCTCGAACGCGAGCGCGAAGGTGGCAAACGCCTTGCCGAGACGCTGGCGCAGGCGGTTGAACGCATCGGTCACTGTGCGCAGTGCCGCGACTTCAGCGAAACCGAGCTGTGCCCGACCTGCGCCAATGGCAGCCGCGAGCGCAGCCAGCTGTGCGTGGTGGAATCGCCGGCTGACCGCCTGGCGATCGAGAACGCCACCGGCTATCGCGGCGTTTACTTCGTGCTGCAGGGGCGCCTGTCGCCGCTGGATGGCATCGGCCCGCGCGAGCTGGGTCTGGAGCAGCTGGAACAGCGCCTGGCCGAGGCGGAGGTGCAGGAACTGATCATTGCCACCAGCGCCACCGTCGAAGGCGAAGCTACCGCGCACTATCTCGCGCAGCTGGCGCGCGCCCGCCAGGTGCGGCCGAGTCGACTGGCCCAGGGCCTGCCCCTCGGTGGTGAGCTGGAGTACGTCGATCGCGGCACGCTGTCGCACGCGTTCGGCACCCGCAGCGAAGTGCGCGATTGAGTCGATGCCGGGCATGCCCCGGCGTTACCGGCCTACAATGCGGAAAACACCCCGCCGAGGCCGACCATGAGCAGCGAAACCCTCTTCAGCAAGATCATCCGTCGCGAGATCCCGGCCACCATCGTCTATGAAGACGACGACGTGCTGGCGTTCAAGGACATCGCACCGCAGGCGCCGGTGCACGTGCTGTTCATTCCGAAGAACGAGATCATTCCGACCCTGGATGACCTGCAGCCATCGCAGGCGCACCTGATCGGCAAGCTGGCGCTGGCCGCCGCCGAGTACGCGCGTCGGGAAGGTTTCGCGCAGGACGGCTACCGCATCGTGATGAACTGCCGTGAAGATGCCGGGCAGACCGTGTTCCATATCCACATGCATCTGCTGGCTGGCGCGCCGCTGGGTCACTTCGGTACGCCAGGGCGTTGAGGCGGCCATCCACGCATGGCGTGGATCTACTGTTGTTGGTGCGCTGTCGATCCACGCCATGCGTGGATGAAAAAAGGCCGCCCGATGGGCGGCCTTGTGCATCATGCGTACCGGGCCTGGACTACCACCAGCCCCAGCCGCGGTAACCGCCCCAGTACGGGCCATACGGGCCCGGGCCCCACGGCCCGTAGGGGTAGGGCACCACATCGACCTGGCGCTGCTCCGGCCACAGGTAGATCACGTCGGCAGACAGCTTCGGCAGCCGGTAGTCGTAATCGCCGATACGGGTGTTGGCGTAGCCATCGATCTTGCCGATGAAGGTCACGTCGCGGCCGGCTTCGAACACGGCCGGATCGTAGAAGCCGGCGCGGCAGGCGATGAAGCGGCCGTCGCTGGCATCGGAAGAGGTGGTGTTCGGGCGGCCACTGCCGTTGAGCGGGCGCGAGATGATCTGGAAACAGGTCTCGCCCTGGCCGGGCTTGGTTTCGATGATCCGGCCACCCCAGCGCACCGGCGTGCCGACCTGCTGGGTGGCAACCGAGTCGCGCGGGGAAACCAGGCTGAACTGTCCCTGCAGCGGCTTGGGGGCCGTGGCGCAGGCCGACAAGGCCAGGGCGGCCACGGCGGTGAGGAGGAACTTGGTATTCATGGGGAGGCTCCGGAAGTCGGGCGATGCCTGCGCAGGTCCCGCAATAATGGGGCGAGCTCGGTACAAGTGCCAGCGTAGCGTGCATCAGCGAAACGCTGGCTGAGTGTGATGAGGGCCGGGTCGGGGCGCTGTGCGTGGACCCGGCGGGCCCAGTGCAGGGCCGGTTCGTGCGGTTCGCGGCCCAGCCCCAGCCGCACATAGCGCTGCCCCAGCCGGTGCCAGGCGCGCAGCAGCGGGTCACGCTCGCGTTCGCCACGGGCCAGCAGCCACGCCATCCACGCCAGCGCCAGCAACGCGGCCATCACGAAGCCGGCCAGCAGCTGTCCAGGGCCGAGGTCGTCCAGCCCGAACGGTTGCAGCAACTGCTGCTGGCGGCGCGCGTCGAAGGACAGCACCAGTTCGTTCCAGCTCCTGCGCATCCAGTCGCCGACCTGGCCCAGCTGCAGCCAGCGGTGCTGCAGGCCGGTATCGGCCCCGGCCTGCAGGCGGTCGTCGAGCGTGTCCAGGATGCGCTCGGGTGCTACTGCCGCTGTCGGATCGATGCGTACCCAGCCGCGTTGCGGCAGCCACACCTCAGCCCAGGCGTGGGCGTCCATCCGCCGCAGCACCCAGTAGTCGCCGATCCGGTTGCGCGTGCCGCCGGCGAACCCGGTGACCACCCGCGCGGGAATGCCGGCATTGCGCATCAGCACCACGAAGGCAGAGCTGAAATGCTGGCAGTAGCCGGCCTTGTACTCGAACAGGAATGCATCGACCGGATCGCGACCGGGGGCCGGTGTTGCCAGCGTGTACGAAAAGTCCGCGGTGATCCACGCCAGGGCGCGACGGACCACGGCGTCGTCGTCGGTGCCCGCTTCCTGCCGCCACTGTCGGGCCAGGCTTGCCGTGCGTGGGTTGAAGCCTTCCGGCAACTGCAGCGCAGCGCGACGCTGGTACGACGACAGCGTGGCATCGAAGCGCTGCGGCGGAGCCGAGTGCAGGCGCCACCGGCTCAGTGCGGACAATGCGCGGTCGCTGCTCAGGCTCAGGGCTGCATCCAGCCGGCTGCCCTCTGGTGCGGCAGTAGGGAGATCCAGCGCGACCAGCTGGCGACGGTCGGTGGGTTCGTAATCGATCTGATAGTCCCAGCCCTCCGTGCCGTGTTCCACGATGGCTGGCGGCAGGCCTTCGGTACGGCGGTCGCGTCGCCAGACATGCCCATCGAACTGGGTCAGTACCGGCCCGCGCCAGTAGCGCTGTGCCGGCGCTGGAACCGCGCCGAAGAACTGCGCCCGCAGGGCCGGGGTGTCGTCGGCCATCAGGTCCAGCCACTTGTCCGGCTCCATCGTGTCCGACAGCCCCGGTGTGCCGACGGCGCGTTCGGGAATGCCCCACAGCGGCGTGGCCAACCGCGGGAACAGCCAGAAGCAGGCCAGCGCCAGCGGCAGGCCGATCAGTAGCAGGCGACCGACACCACGCAGCTGCGTGGTCAGCGGCGGCGGCGCACTGCGGCCTTCACCCTGCGCCAGGCGCTGCAGCGCAATCAGGGCGCTGACGCCGGCCAGCACCGCGAGCACGGTGGTCAGCGGCCCCTGGTCGAGCAGGAAGGCAGCAAACGGTGAAAACAGGGCAAAGCCGAGCAGGCTGCGTGCATCGCGCAGGGTACGCAGCTCGCTGGACTTGATCGCCAGCATCGCCGCCAGCAGCGCGCAACCGGTATCCCGGCCGGGGCGCACCGCCCCCATCTGCCAGACGATGGCAGCAAGCATGCCCAGCACCAGCAGTACCCGCACCGGCATCGGCAGCACGCCGCGCTGTGACAGTGCTGCGGTGACGAGCGCCGCCACGGCGATCAACGCGGCCAATGCGGTGGGCAGCAGCAGCAGCAGCGGCAACAAGGCCAGTGCGGCGCTGGCCAGCGTCCACGTGCGGGTGTTGCGGTCCAGCAGCAGGGCAGGCTCAGTCATGGGGAAGCAATGCCAGCGCGCGCAGGCACAGATGGTGGTGGCCGGCGCCCTGGCCGGGGCCGAGCGGTGGCTGCATCGGCAGCAGCAGCGTATAGCGACGGCCTTCGCGCTCGGCGCTGTCCACCCAGCGTGCCAGCCGCGCGATGCGGGCCTCCTGGCCCAAGGGGGCCAGCGCGCGCCAGTCCAGCACGACCTCGATGCCTATCGGTTTTTCATACTCGCGTACCAGCAGCGTGTCGCGGCGCGCCGAGTGTTTCCAGGCAATGCTGCGGGGTGGATCCCCGGCGCGATACGGGCGCAGCTGGTGCAGTTCCTCGCCGTTGGCATGGGCGCGGGTGTGCAGCGGATCGCTGCCCTGCTGCGGCAGCGGCGGTGCCTTCGCTTCGGCCAGCGGGTAGACCAGCAGGGGTTCTTCCGGCCACACCCATGACCACGCCCTGACCAGGCCAAGCGGCTGGGTGCTGGACAGGCGGATGCGAGGCAGTTCCAGCCAGCCACGGCGTTCGCTGGGCACTTCCAGCGCGGCTTCGCCGCGGCCGTGCGCGGGCAGGTCGAGCCACGCTTCGCTGTTCCCCAGTTGCAGGTGCAGGCCATGGCGCGCCCGTGGGTCGCGCAGCGACAGGTCCACGCGCAGGCGCAGCGGCTGCCCGGCCGGCACCGGCTCGGCGGAGATCGCATCGATCTGTACGCCCGACAGCTGCAGGTGTGCGGCGATGGTGCTGGCGATCGCGGCTGCGGTCAGCAGCAGCGCCAGCAACAGGGCCGGATTGTTGTTGTAATTCAGCGCGCCCAGCAGCATCGCGACCAGCAGGCAGGCCACAAACAGGCCGAAGCGGGTGGGCAGCACATAGATGCGCCGGCGGTCCAACCGCTGCGGCAACGTCTCCGGCGTACGCGGGCGTGCCATCTGCAGCAGTCGCCGGGCATGCGATGCCATCTTCAATCGACCGCGACGGTCTGCAGGATCGCCCGTGCCAGCGCCGGCCCCGTGCTGGACTCGGCTTCGCCCACCAGGCGATGGCCCGCCACCGCCACGAACAGGGTCTGCACGTCTTCGGGCACGACGTGGCCACGGCCGAGCAGCAGCGCATGTGCCCTGGCGGCACGCAGCAGGGCCAGGCCGGCGCGCGGCGACAAGCCCACGCGTACGCCGGCGTGCTGGCGGCTGCGGGTCAGCAGAGCCTGCACGTAGTCCACCAGTGCGTCGCTGACATGCACCTGGCCGACCGCTTCGCGCAGCGTGCGGACCTGGTTGTCGTCCAGCTGCGGCAGCGCGCGGGCGATCAGGTCGCGACGATCGCTGCCACGCAGCAGTTCACGCTCGGCCTGCGCGCTCGGATAGCCCATCGCCAGCCGCAGCAGGAACCGATCCAGCTGCGAGTCGGGCAACGGGAAGGTGCCCGACAGGTCCACCGGGTTCTGCGTGGCGATCACGAAGAACGGATCGGGCAGGGCATGTGTCTGACCGTCGAGGGTGACCTGCTGCTCGGCCATCGCTTCCAGCAGGGCGCTCTGCGTGCGCGGCGGCGCCCGGTTGATCTCGTCGGCCAGCAGCACGTGGGTGAACACCGGCCCGGGATGGAACTGGAACTGGCGGCTGCCGGCGTCGTACACCGATACACCGAGCACGTCGGCAGGCAGCAGGTCGGAGGTGAACTGCACGCGCTGGAAGCTCAGCCCCAGGCTGCTGGCCAAGGCGTGGGCCAATGTGGTCTTGCCGAGACCAGGCAGGTCTTCGATCAGCAGATGGCCGCCAGAGAGCAGGGCCACGAAGGCCAGCCGCACCTCATGCACCTTGCCCAGCACCAGCGCGTTGACCTGGTCCTGCGCATTGCGCAGGGACTGACGCAGTTGATCGGTTAGCATGCTGGGCATGGGGGACGAAGCTGTCATGGTCGTCTCAAGTTCGGTAACCGGTCGATTCTATCCATACATCAATGCAGGGCGAACAGCGCGCACGTACGATTTTTCTCTGGTTATGGACGCTCGTCACAGCGGCCAAACTGGTCGTGGCCGCACGCCTGCCGTTGTTCGTCGATGAGGCGTTCTATTGGCAGGAAGGCCAGCATCTGGCTGCGGCCTATTCGGATCTGCCGGGGCTGACGGCCTGGTTGACCCGGTTGGGTGTGGAGCTTGGCGGCCAGCATGTGCTTGCGCTGCGCCTGCCGTTCCTGGCCATCGGTGCACTGCTGCCGCTGCTGGTATCGCGCATTGCAGCGCGCTGGTTCGGCAATGTTGCCGGTTGGCAGGCTGGCAGCTTGACGCTGCTGATGCCCTTGTCGGCCACGCTGGGCCTGCTGGCCGTACCTGATGTGCCGATGGCACTGGCAGCCGTGCTGTGCCTGGACGCCGGCGCACGCCTGCTGCGCAGCGTCGACGCTTCCTCGGCGGTGAAGCTGGCGCTGGGCCTGCTGATCGGTGCGCTCAGCCACTATCGCTTCATCGGTGTGATCGGCGTCGGCTTCATTGCCCTGCTGGCGCTGCCGCAGGGCCGGCGCATGCTGGCCGATCCGCGCGTCTGGGTGGCCCTGGCCGTTGGCGTACTGGCATGGCTGCCGCTGTTGGCCTGGAATGCCGACAATCACGATGCGGGTCTGAAGTTCCAGGTAGTCGAGCGCCACCCGTGGGCATTCGAGTGGCGCGGCCTGTGGTTCCTGGTGATCCAGCCGATGCTGGTGACGCCCGTCCTGTGCATCGCGATGTGGAAAGTTGCGCTGGCCGGCACCCGCAACGGCGGCGGTGCACGCGTGCAGTGGCGCTATTTCGGCCTGGTCGGTGGCGTATCGACGCTGGGCATCTTCGCCCTGGGCTTCTTCACCGATGTCGAACGCATCAGCTTCCATTGGCCGCTGCCGGGTTACCTGGCCCTGCTGGTGGCGGTGCCGGTGATCCTCAACGGCTGGCCACGCTGGTTGCGGCGTACCGGCTGGTGGCTGGCCGGGCTGGGCATGGTGCTGGCCTTCGGCTATTACCTGATGGCGTCCTCGTCATCGCTGCGCGAGCAGTTGGCCGGCGACAAGTACTACCCGCGCAACTTCGCCGGCTGGCAGCCGCTGGCTGCTGCGGTCCGCGAAGAACTGCAGCAGATGCCGGAAGGCAGCCGCGTGCTGGCCGGCAACTTCAAGGTGGGCGCCGAACTGGGCTTCCAGTTGGGCCGGGGTGACATCGACGTGCTGCCGCATCCGCTCAACGACAAGCACGGCCGCACCGCGCAGTTGGCGCAATGGGGCCAGGTGCATGAAGGTGCGCGCGAGGTGCCGATGCTGCTGGTGCTGTCGCCCAGCGATCAGCGTTTCCGCGATCTGCTCACCCGCTATCACGCCATCTGCGAACAGGTCGGGCCGCTGCCGCCACCGCGCGTGGTCAGCAACGATCACGGATTCCAGCGCTTCCTGCTGTTCCGCCTGCCGGTGCAGCGCGCGCAGGGCGCGTGCGTGACGCCTGCGCTGGCCTACCTGGACTCG
The DNA here is from genome assembly GCF_040548715.1 of Stenotrophomonas sp. 2694. NCBI lineage: Bacteria > Pseudomonadati > Pseudomonadota > Gammaproteobacteria > Lysobacterales > Lysobacteraceae > Stenotrophomonas > Stenotrophomonas sp. 2694. The sequence goes on along the minus strand of NZ_JBEPSG010000013.1, from coordinate 3,889 downwards.
CCGGCCAATGGAGACGTGGTGAACGGGACGCTGGCGATCAAGGGCTGGGCGTTCAAGGAGGGCGTTGGCCTGTCGCGGGTTGAAGTGCTGGTGGATGGTCGTTCGATCGGCGACGCCACCTATGGACGAGTGTTCGATATCCGCCACGCCTGGCCGGACAGCACCGATCCGCAACATCCGGCTGTCGGCTTCGACGCAACACTCGATACCACGACGCTGGCACCGGGAAAGCACTGGCTGGGCCTGCACCTGCACGGTCGCGATGGAAGCGTGGAGCAGTGGCAGGAGCAGCCATTCGTGGTGGGCAAGCGCTGAGGCAGCGTGCTTCGTGCCGGGGTTAAGGCACCGCGAATCCGGCCCTGCGCAGCAATCCGCACAGTGCGATCAGCGGCAGCCCGATCAGCGCCGTGGGGTCTTGGTTGTCGATGGCCTCGAACAGGCTGATGCCCAGGCCTTCGCACTTGAAGCTGCCGGCGCAGTCCAGCGGCTGCTCGATCGCCACGTAGCGGGCGATCTCGGCCGCCTGCAGCGCGCGGAAGCGCACCTGGGTCGTATCCATTGCCGAAAGTGATTCTCCGTCTCGGATGAGACTGATGGCCGTGTGGAAGCGCACCGTCTGCCCGGACATTGCCGCCAGCTGCGCGCAGGCCGCCTCGACCGTGCCCGGCTTGCCCAGCGGCTGACCGTTCAGGTCCGCCACCTGGTCCGAGCCGATCACCCAGCTGCCGGGGTGGCGGGCGGCCACCTCGGCCGCCTTCGCGCTGGCCAGGCGCGCCGCCAGCGCCAGCGGTGCCTCGTCGGCCTCCGCAGTCTCATCCACCTGCGGGCGTGCGCAGTCGAAGGGCAGGCCCAGCCGTTCCAGCAGGTCGCGGCGGTAGCGGGAGGTGGAGGCCAGGACCAAGGCAGGCATGCGGGAATTCCGGGGGCGGGGCGCGGCAGTCTGGCCCGGTACCGCCAGCCACAGCAAGCCTTTCATGGCAGTCATTTGACACACGACCTGCCGATCCTTAATATTCGGCGGCTTATGTCCGCGAACGTACCCGAAACGCTGGATGCCTGGCGGATGGTCGTAGCGCGAAGGCGCTTCGACGGTCAGGTTCCCCTGGCTGAATTGACTCGCCTGCAGGGGCTTGTCGCAGATACCGAAGGTGAGTGTAATTACTCGCTGGAATTCGGTCGCGACGAGATCTTGCGGGTATCCTATGTGGAACTGACCATCGATACCGCGTTGCCGCTGACCTGTCAGCGCAGCATGCAGCGTTTCCTGCTGCCGGTGAAGATGACCCAGAGGCTTGGCCTGATCCGCGAGGAAGACGAGGAATCGTCTTTGCCGGAGGAATACGAGCCGTTGCTGGTGCCGGAAGATGACCAGCTGCGTCCGTTGGACCTGGTCGAGGACGAGTTGGTGCTGGCGGTGCCGGTGGTACCCCTGTCGCCGTACGGTGAGGCAGTCGACAAGGACTGGGCGCCGACCGAAGAAGAAATTGAAAAGGCCAATCCGTTCGCGGCGTTGGCGGCATTGAAGAAACAATAGCAGCCGGTTGTCGTCGGCGGCTGCGGCGAAAGCGAAAAGTGTGCTGGACGCTGGCGTCCTGTGCGACGAAACGACGAAGCAAAACGAACCGAGTTTGGAGCAATCCCATGGCTGTCCAGAAATCCCGTGTTACCCCGTCCCGTCGCGGCCAGCGTCGTTCGCATGACGCCCTGAGCGCCAAGCAGCTGTCGACCGACCCGACCACCGGCGAAGTGCATCTGCGTCACCACATCACTGCTGACGGTTTCTACCGCGGCAAGAAGGTCATCCAGACCAAGTCTTCGGCTGTCCAGGAAGACTGATGTGCCGGAAGGTCGCTGCCCGCTGGGCAGCGGCCTTCGCCTTCTTTCCCGGGCACGCCGGTGAACGGCGGCTCGTGCAACAGGAAACATGATGAGCAAGCGGATCTACTCGAGGATCGCGGGCACCGGTAGCTATTTGCCGGAAAAAGTCCTGACCAACGCCGACCTGGAAAAAATGGTCGAGACCTCGGACGAGTGGATCCAGACGCGCACCGGTATCCGTGAACGGCACATCGCTGCCGAAGGCGAAACCACCAGCGATCTCGGCTACCAGGCCGCGCTGCGTGCGATCGAAGCCGCTGGTATCGACGCTTCGCAGCTCGACATGATCGTGGTCGGTACGACCACTCCTGATCTGATCTTTCCCTCCACCGCGTGCCTGATCCAGGCCAAGCTCGGTGTGAGCGGCTGTCCCGCTTTCGACGTCAACGCGGCCTGTTCGGGCTTCGTGTTCGCGCTCAGCGTGGCTGACAAATTCATCCGCTCCGGTGATGCCCGCCATGTGCTGGTGATCGGCACGGAAACCCTGACCCGCATCGTCGATTGGGAAGACCGCACCACCTGCGTGCTGTTCGGTGATGGCGCGGGCGCCGTCGTGCTCAAGGCCGACGAAGAAACCGGCATCCTCAGCACCCACCTGCATTCGGATGGCAGCAAGAAAGAGCTGCTGTGGAATCCGGTCGGCGTCTCGGTCGGTTTCGGTGAAGGCAACAACGGTGGCGGCACCATCAACATGAAGGGCAACGACGTGTTCAAGTACGCCGTCAAGGCGCTGGACTCGGTCGTGGACGAAACCCTGGATGCCAACGGCCTGACCAAGTCCGACCTGGACTGGCTGATTCCGCACCAGGCCAACCTGCGCATCATCGAAGCCACCGCCAAGCGGCTGGAGATGTCGATGGACCAGGTCGTGGTCACCGTCGACAAGCATGGCAACACCTCGTCGGCCTCGGTGCCGCTGGCGCTGGATGCTGCTGTTCGTTCCGGCAGGGTCGAGCGCGGCCAGCTGTTGCTGCTGGAAGCCTTCGGTGGTGGCTTCACGTGGGGTTCGGCACTGCTGCGCTATTGATAGTGCCAGTTACGACAACGTGAAACCGTCGTTACGGCCCCTCTGGGGCCGTAATGCGTTAAAGGAGACTGTCATGGTTGAGCCCATCGTCATCGAAGGGCAGCGCGCCTGGCTGAAGCAGTACGGCGAAGGAAGCCGAGCAGTGGCCCTGGGCCTGCTCAATTTTGTTGCCCGCCGGTTCCATCTCGATGCCCTGCGCCCGCCGCCGCACCGCGGTGGCGACGCCGCGCGCGAAACCGAGGCCCGCCGGCTGGCGGAACTGCAGGCGCAGGGCGTGAACGTGCCCGCGGTGATCGGCAGCGGCCATGCCGCGCTGGTGATCGGCGACAACGGCAGCTCGTTCAATACCTGCCTGCGCGAAGCCGACGATGCAGGCCGCGATCGCCTCGTGGCCGCGGCAATGCAGTCCATTGCCGAAGCACACGCACGTGGCGCCTATTTCGGCCAGCCGTTGCCGCGCAACCTCACCTGGGATGGCCAGAACGTCGGTTTCATCGACTTCGAAGAAGATCCGCTGGAAGTCATGGACCTGGCCGAAGCGCAGGCGCGTGACTGGCTGATGTTCGGCTATGGCGTGGCCAAGTACTACGCTGACCGCCCCGAAAGCCTGCAGGCGATGATGGCCGAGGCGATGAACGGGGTGCAGGCACCGGTACGCGCGCATGTGCACGCCGTCAGCGGCCGTCTGCAGCGCTTGGCGCGGGTGTGCATGAAGCTGGGGCGCTCGGCGCGTGCGCTGGCCCACTCCATCTTCATCACCCATGGCGCCACCACGCTGGGCCTGCTGATGGTGGTCGGCCTGTGCATGGACTGGTTTGCCGACGGCGAGCTGGACATCCTGCAGCTGCTCTGCTGATCGCGGTCCGCCGGGCATGGCCCGGCGCTACCGGTAGCGCCGGGCCAAGCCCCGGGGAACCCCGCACAGGGGGCACTACACACCCCGTCCAAACGCCCCCCGACACCCCCCCCGGACTTTTACCCCCT